>JAILFQ010000311.1 GCA_024697505.1 Lachnospiraceae bacterium | reverse complement strand
TACCTCTTTCTCCTACTATTGTCTGGTAGCCTTCCGGAAGACGCTTTACAAAGCTGTCTGCATCCGCATCTACCGCAGCCCTTACTATAATGGACTCGGAAGCATTTGGCACACCGTAGGCAATGTTGGACTGTACCGTATCTGAGAAAAGGAATACATCCTGAAGAGCAACCGCAACATTCTTTCTAAGGTACTGAAGGTCGTAATCTTTAACGTTTACACCATCGATCTTGATAGCTCCGCCGGTAACATCCTCAAATCTTCCTATAAGGTTAATGAGGGTGGACTTACCGGAACCTGTTGCTCCCATAATACCTACAGTAGCACCTGCAGGGATCTTCAGGCTTATATTCTTTAATATCTCTTCTTCGTCTCCTTCATACTTCATGGAGACATTATCAAATTCAATTTCGCCCTTAATAGGCTGTTCCACCGCACCGCCGGCACTCTGTATATCCGCCTCGGTTTCGAAAAGCTCATGTACTCTTTCACAGCTGGCCATAAAACGCTGGGTATCATTAATGATAAAACCAAGCTGCTGCATAGGGTTGTTAAGCATCCAGGAAAGGGATGTGAAAATAATAAGTTCACCTACACTTAACTCACCTTTTATTACAAAGATTGAACCAAGAATTATTGCAGAAGCGTCCATAACGCTGGCAATTGTGGAAAGAATAGGCGCATATTTAACCCAAACCTTATTACCTTCAAGCTGCTTATCAAAGTAAAGCTCATTCTCCACATTAAATTTCTTGATCTCGTACGGCTCACGACAAAAGGCACGAACCACTCTGTTTCCCGCAATGTTTTCGGCAACTACCGTGTTAAGTTTAGAGAGCTGCTCTCTTGCACTCTGGAAAACAGGTCTTACTTTTTTACCCATTGTAATTGCAACCGCAAAAGCAATAGGTGCAACTGCAATAAGGCAAAGTGTAAACTTCCAGTTAACATAAAAGAAAACCGAAAGTACTATAACCACCATAAAAATACTTTCAAAATAAAGATAGGAAACCCAGCATACAAAATGACGCATCCATTCAACGTCTCCGGTACACTTGTTAATAAGGTCTCCCGAACGGTTCTTCATAAAGAATCTTCTGCTTTGTGTTCCCACTTTTTCATAAAGTGCTTCACGAATGTTGTAAATCGCTTTCTGACCTACATAGTCTCTTAAAACGTTTGCAAGGAATCTTTCCACTGCCATAAATACCACAATACCGAACGCAAGTCCAAGCTTTGGTATTAAGGCATCCAGAACTTCCTTGTTAGAGAATGCAGGGTTGTTAAACATCGGGTAAAGTATGTCATCGACTATGCTACTCACAATTAAAGGGTCAACAATAAGCAGACCAATATAAATTGCTCCGAGTAACCACACCAGCGCCATAGCCGCCTTATACTTACCGAGAAAAGAAAATGCCCATTTAATCTCTTTCATTTTCTAGACTCTCCTTTTACCATACACACATAATTTTGGTTTGGGGGTTAAATAAGATTTAGCATATCTTCACTCTTCATATGAGAACCGATATGCTTTTGTAGATAATACTTCATTATGAGTTGAAGTTCAAGCAAAACTTCACTAGAAACTGTAAATGTATAAAGGGTTTCCAGCTTTTCGGTAAGAATAAACTGCATTGCATACAAAGTAGACGGAAGTATCTGAAATCTCCCGGTATTTTTTGCATAGTTTCTTGCAGTTTCATCATCCGTTCCGCTGTACTCGCCGCCGTCCATATCCGAGAGGCAACCGTCGCAGTATGCTCCCCCGTCTTCCGGCGAAAACCAGATTTTCTCTCCTTTTTTAAGCAGATCTTCTCCGCAGGAGAGGCAATTAAAAGTTTGCGGACTTACTCCGTACACCGCCATAAGGCGCAGTTCGTAAACCGCACGTACAAGTTTATGGTCCAGAGATGGTTTTGTAAGGGCACGAAGGGTCTGGTAAAGCAATCTTAACTGTTCTTTTGCTTCCATGTTTTCTCTGGAAATGAAACCTGCCAGCTCGCAAAAGTACATTCCGTAATATATGGCGGAAAGATCGTTTCTAAGCTCGGAAAAATAATTGCTTATCTCGGCGCTTACCACGTTGTAGGCTTCTCTTCCTTCAAAAAGGGTAAACTCGCCAAAGGCAAAAGGCTGTGTGTTTGCCACAAAAGCACTTGTAGGCCTTCTGGCACCTTTTGCAAATGCAGTTATTTTGCCACGCTCTTTTGTAAGAATTGTAATCCTTCGGTCATAGTCGTTTACCGGCATTGCGGTAAGAACCATACCTGTAAGCTTTACCTGTCCGTTCATTCGTCACCTTAAAACTATCTGTCTTTCTTTTCATAATAGCCGTAATTCTTCATATCCGAATCCGAATCACGCCAATCCTTCTTAACCTTAACCCAAAGTTTAAGGTTCATATTGCAGTCCAACAGCTTTTCGGCATCTTTTCTTGCCTGGGTGCCTATCTTCTTAAGCATGCTGCCCTGCTTTCCAATAATAATGCCCTTGTGAGACTCTCTCTCACAAATGATGGTTGCTTCCACGTCATAAGTAGGCTTTTCTTCAAAGTCGTACTTTTCTCCATGTCTTTCTTTCATGCTGTCTATTAAGACCGCAATTCCATGCGGGACCTCTTCACCAAGGAGTCTTAAAGACTTTTCTCTTATAAGTTCTCCCACAATATCTCTTTCCGGCTGGTCCGTAACCGTATCTTCATCGTAATAAAGCGGGCCGTAAGGCAGGTAATTAAATACCTGCCTCATCAGCTCGTCTGTATTTGTTTTCTTGGAAGCGGAAACAGGGATTATCTCTGCAAAATCATACTCATTTTTGTAAGCTTCGATCGCAGAAGCCACCACTTCTTTCTTTACGGTGTCTATCTTATTTATAACAAGAATAACCGGTGTCTTTGTAGACCTTAGCTGCTCAATTATGCTTCTTTCCCCTGCTCCAATAAAGGTTGAAGGTTCCACAAGCCACATAATAAGGTCTACCTCATCCAAAGAGTCCCTGGCTATCTTAACCATAAACTCTCCCAGTTTGTTCTGGGCCTTATGTATACCCGGCGTGTCTAAGAAGATTACCTGTCCTCTTTCGTCCGTGTAAACAGTCTGTATTTTATTTCTTGTTGTCTGAGGCTTGCTTGATGTAATTGCTATCTTTTGGCCTATAAGATGGTTCATTAATGTGGATTTACCCACATTTGGCCTGCCGATAAGGGTTACAAAGCCCGATCTTGTTACTTTTTCCATTTTCACTCTTCCATTTAAATGATATTTACAATTCGCCTGCCGCGTTGATTTTTTTACGCGAGTATGTCTCTTGTTTCCATAAACATATCGCTGCAGGAATCTATCTTTGCGCCGTTACCTACAACGCACACAGCCTTTTTATCAAGAAGTGCTTCCATAACAGGCTTAGCCTTCCTAATATCCTCTGCTGTTGTTGAAAGGATTTCGTTACGTGTTTTTTGTACATACTCAATAGGAGTCTTGCTAAGGTATGCTGTAAAGGATCTGCTGCCTTCCGTTCTTGGAGTAAGAGGGAAGTCTATGTTTGCAATGGCACCTATAATGTACTTTGTCATTTCACGCTTGTCTGCATCAAAGTTTCCTACATATTCAGGAAGTCCTTCGTATACAGAGTTTGTTTCGCGAAGATTAGGGTCTCTGTATGAGTATGTTGCTACCTGACCGATGTATGGGTCTATAACAATACCTGCACCGTAAGCGCCGCCCTTAACTCTGATTTCTCCCCAAAGATAGCCGTAGCTTAAAATATTGGAAAGAACCGCAAATGATCCCTTATATTCAACGCCTTTTTCTTTGTAGTTACCGCCTCTTACAACGTACTGTACCTGGCCCGGAGTCTTAAAGGCTTCGTTTCTGAGGGTAAGCGGAATTCTAAGCGGCTCTGTGGAGTCCGGTGTATCGAAGAGAGAATCGTAAAATGCAGGAAGGTACTTCATAAACTCTGCCTTTCCGTCTTCTTTACAGGTAAGACCCATAATAAGATGCTTCTTTGTGAATACCTGCTTGCAAACGCTGTCAAGCTTCTTAACAAAAGCATCCTTTCTTTCTTCGTAGTTATTTACAAGATCCTTAATAAACTCATAGTAAGCAACATTTCCGGACTTATCTGCATAAGCAATGCCTTCGTTGTAGTATGCACCTACTCTTCTTAATGCAACCGCATGTCCGCTGTGTAAGAACTGTGCTTCAAGACCGGACTTTATCTGAAGAAGGATCTCCTTGATTCTCTTTGTGTCTGTAAATACGGACTCTGTGAGCATTTCGGTAAGGAGTTCAAGATTCTCTTTGGTCTTTTCTGTAATTGCCTTTGTGTTAATTGTTAAGTAAGGCGTAAACTTGCTGTCGCTGCCATACTCAGGGAATCTGCTTACATCAGAATTATATCCGCCGGTATGGATGTCTATTTCGTCAATAAGTTCTCTGTAGCTGTGCTTCTTTGTATCTACCTGTCCGATCGTCCTTGTAAGTAAAGTAAGGTAAGGAACATCTTCAAAAGGAACAGTGGATACATCAAAGAAGATCTGTGAGTAGTTAATGCCGTTTGTGAAGATGTCGTGCCAGATAAGCTTTGCAGGAGTACCTTCAACTTCAATATTGTTATAAGGCTTTGCCTTCTTATCAATATCTTCTACGGAAAGAAGCGGTATCTTTTCAAGGTCTTCCTTTGTGGACTCTTCGCTCTGATAAGCCTTAAGATCCTTTGTCTTCTGAATAAGTTCTTCTATTTCCTTATCGGAAAGAGATGCCTTATATTTAGCAAGCTTTTCCTTGGTTTCCTTAGCTACTTCCTCATTAAGCTTAAGCTTCGGTGCAAGTTCAACATAAGAACCATGGTCAGCCTCCACAAAGTACTTTGTAACAAGTTCTTCAAAGTAATTTGTGTTTATCTCGTCTTTCAGTTCCTTGTACACCTTGTTGCCATGCAGCTGGGTAAATACCTTGTCGTCATCGTAAAGCCAGGTGGAAAGAACGTTAAAGCCGTAGAGAAGTCCCTTAGGGAAACCTCCAAAGTCTGCTTCCTTATATCTAAACTCCTGAGCGTTGATGGTTGCCTGAAGTGACTTTTTGTTAATACCGTCTTTAACAACCTTCTTAAGAGCATCTATAAGAACCTGCTTAAACTTGTCCATCATTCCGACTTTTGCATTCTTTGCGTAAATTGTAAAGAATGGCTGCAAAACATCCGGTGTGTAACCTGCGGAATAGTCTTCACCGATACCTGCATCTATAAGAGCCTGCTTAACAGGTGCTCCCGGTGCGGAGAAGAGAATTCTGTCCAGAACTTCAAGGGCAATACCCTCTTTAAGGTCTAAGGACTTGCCTGCAAGCACGTTGTATGCATAGTAGGTCTGGTTGTCCTTATCCATGGAATCTACGGAGTAGTAATATGTCTTATCTATAACCTTTCCGAAGTGCTTCTGAAGCTTAAGGGAAGAATCTATATCTATCTTCTCGTACTTGGAAAGATATTCTTTATCAAGCCATGTAAGGCGCTCCTCAAAGTCCATATCTCCGTAAAGGTAGATATAGCTGTTTGTAGGATGATAGTATCTGCTGTGGAACTTAAGGAAGTTCTCGTATGTAAGATCAGGAATGTTGATCGGGTCTCCGCCGGATTCTACACCGTACGCCGTATCCGGGAAGATGGAATTCATGGACTGTCTGGAAAGAATTCCGTCAGGGTTTGAGAAAGCACCCTTCATTTCGTTGTAAACAACGCCGTTGTAAATGATCTCTCCGTCCTTGGAATCCAGCTCGTAGTGCCAGCCTTCCTGTCTGAAGATCTTTTCTTCTTTATAAATGTTTGGATGAAGAACCGCATCCATATAAACGCCCATAAGGTTCTTAAAATCCTGCATATTGCAGCTGGCAACCGGATAAAGAGTCTTGTCCGGATATGTCATTGCATTGAGGAATGTGTTGAGAGAGCCTTTTGCAAGCTCTACAAACGGGTCCTTTGCCGGATATTTATCCGAACCGCAAAGTACACTGTGCTCGATAATATGAGCAACACCTGTGGAATCTTCAGGTGGTGTTCTGAAACCTATAGCAAAAACCTTATTATCGTCCTTATTACTGATGACTGCAATTCTTGCTCCCGTTTTGATGTGTCTTAAATAATAACCTGTACCTGCTACGTCCGGAAGTTCTTCCGTTTTAACAAGCTGATACTCTTTGAGATTTTTGAAATCCTGCATTAATGACCCTCCAATGATTAGTATCGTTTTCCCTGACGGGTATTATAAAACGGCATCCCAAAAAACAGGATGCCGTTTCATTTTAAACCATTTTCTACTGTTCTTCAACGCTCTTTTCGTATTCATCGAAAATAAAATCAAGAACAGGTGCCATCCCCACAAACTGGCAACCGTAAAATGTTAATCCGTCTTCAAGTTCATTCTTACGAATGATCTGAACCACGCAATACAAAGACCTGTCTTCGCCCCCAAGCTCCAACTTGGCATTGAAGTAAAAACCGATCGGCAACTGGCTTTTGGACTTAAACCCAATACCATGTTTTGAGACATCTACGACTGTAATATCCGCAACTTCTTCAAGCTGCTCGATTTCCTGTTGTTTGAATAACCTTGAAACTTTAAGTTCAAGGTGAACCGGAAGTCTTTTACTTCTTCTCATTTCCACCATAATACCTCCTCGTTATTTTCCCGCTACGCCTCTCTAGTTTCCCTCAACACTATAGTTAGGCGCTTCTTTTGTAATATGAATGTCATGCGGATGACTTTCTTTCAATGATGCTGATGATATTTTAACAAATCTTCCGGTTTCTTTCAATGTTTCTATGTCTTTTGCACCACAATATCCCATGCCGGAACGTAAACCACCAAGCAACTGGAAAACAGTGTCTTCAACAAGGCCCTTATATGCCACTCTTCCTTCCACCCCTTCAGGAACGAGTTTCTTGGCATTCTCCTGGAAATATCTGTCCTTGCTTCCGTTTTCCATGGCCGCAATCGAACCCATACCTCTGTAAACCTTATATTTTCTTCCCTGGAAGAGTTCAAAACTTCCCGGGCTTTCGTCGCATCCCGCAAAGATTGAACCCATCATGCAGACATTTGCGCCTGCAGCAATAGCTTTTGTAATATCTCCGGAGAATTTAATTCCTCCATCTGCTATTATAGGTATATTATACTTCTTTGCAGCTTCATATGCACTCATTATTGCAGAAATTTGCGGAACACCTATTCCGGCAACAATTCTTGTTGTACAAATGGAACCCGGTCCGATACCAACCTTAACGCAGTCCGCGCCTGCTTTAATAAGGTCTTCCGCTGCCTCTCCGGTAGCAATATTTCCTGCAATTATCTGAAGTTCCGGATATGCGTCTCTAACCATCTTTACAACCCGGAGCACATTTGCAGAGTGCCCGTGAGCGGTATCTATAACAATTGCATCTACATGTGCCTTAACAAGAGCGTCCACTCTGTCCAGGATATTTGCGGTTACGCCAACACCTGCGGCACATAAAAGTCTGCCCTGCTCATCCTTTGCGGAAAGAGGGTACTTTATCTGCTTTTCAATATCCTTAATTGTAATAAGTCCTTTAAGATTTCCCTGCTTGTCCACAATAGGAAGCTTTTCTTTTCTGCATGCGGCAAGGATCTTTTTTGCTTCTTCAAGCGTAACCCCCTCATTTGCTGTAATGAGGTTTTCTGAAGTCATACACTCGCTGATCTTTCTGGAAAAATCAGTTTCGAATTTGAGGTCTCTGTTTGTAATGATGCCTACAAGCTTCTTTCCTTCGGTAATAGGTACTCCGGAAATTCTAAACTTTGCCATAAGGTCTTCTGCATCTTTAAGTGTGTGGTTAGGACTGAGAGAAAATGGATCTGTGATAACTCCGTTTTCGGATCTCTTAACCTTGTCTACCTCTTCGGCCTGAGCCTCGATTGACATATTCTTGTGAATAACACCAATACCGCCCTGTCTTGCCATTGCAATGGCCATTCTGTGTTCGGTAACGGTATCCATTCCGGCACTCATGAGCGGAATGTTAAGTTTGATCTTGTTGGTAAGTCTGGTGGTAAGGTCCACCTGATTTGGAATAACTTCGGAATAAGACGGCACTAAGAGCACGTCGTCAAAGGTTATTCCCTCTCCGATAATTGTACCCATTATTGGTCCTCGCTTTCTTTTTGTATATTGTAAACTCCAATCATAAGCAAATTAAAAACGTAAAGACTAATTAAACTTCGGAAATCTTTCTTGGTGCTTTCTGCTTCATTGCGGCAAGCATATTTTCATCAGGCTCAAAATAAATGAGTGTGGACTTTTCTCCGCTTGTTACAACCATGCCGAAAATCTTGTGGTTAGGATCAAGACTGGAATAGTCTCTTACTTCCACACCGTTATGTCTGTAACCGTCCAGAGCGTGGGATTTTGCAGGGGCAATAACCACAAGCTGGTCAAAGTCTGCTCTGTAAAGAGTTTTTCTGGACTCTCCTCCCGCTATTCTGTCAAAATCCACCTGACCGTCGCAGAATACATACTCGTATTCAATAGAAAGTCTTTTCCAAAATATTGCCGTAACGGCCACCATTAAAAGAGACAAAAGTCCGAGAATACCGTAACCGGTAACCGGAATAAGAATAATAGGGACAACAATCCCTGCTATCATAAGAAATTTAGTAAAATTATCCTTCGCCGTAACAAGTTTTTTACAGCGGGATTCTGCATAAGACCCAACCATACATAGACCCCTTTCTTATTTGATTCTTATTTTTCAGTATAAAAAAATTTATAAGTTAATGCAACAGGAAATAAAAATTTAACATTTTTTATAAGTATTGCTAATACAAGAAATCCCTCCGACCAAACGGCCGGAGGGATGATCAATGCTCAATTTCTTATTAGTAGCCCATGCCCGGAGCCGGAGCTGCAGGAACTGCAGGAGCAGCTTCCTTAATTGTAGCAACTGCGGACTCTGTTGTAAGGAATGTGGAAGCAACGCTTGTTGCGTTCTGAAGGGCTGTTCTTGTAACCTTTGCAGGATCGAGAATGCCGTCTGCAACCATGTCTACATACTCTTCTGTAAGAGCGTTGAAACCAAATCCTTCGTTTGCAGCCTTAATCTTGTCCACAATAACGGAGCCTTCAAGACCTGCATTTGCTGCTATGCAGCGGATAGGAGCTTCAAGCGCCTTAAGAACGATCTCTGCACCTGTTCTCTCATCTCCGTGAAGAGACTCTGCAAGAACGGAAACCTTCTTTGTTGCGTGGATATAAGCGGAACCGCCGCCTGCGATAATACCCTCTTCAACTGCTGCCTTAGTAGCTGCAAGAGCATCTTCCATACGAAGCTTGTTTTCCTTCATTTCTGTTTCTGTAGCAGCACCTACGCGGATAACCGCAACACCGCCTGCAAGCTTTGCAAGTCTTTCCTGAAGCTTTTCTTTATCAAACTCAGATGTTGTTTCCTCAAGCTGGTTTCTGATCTGAGCAATTCTGTCTTCAATATCTTTCTTGTCGCCAAGACCGTCTACAATGATGGTATTTTCCTTTGTAACCTTAACAGACTTAGCACGACCGAGCTGTTCCATTGTTGTATCCTTAAGGTCTAAGCCAAGCTCGTCGGAGATAACCTGTCCGCCTGTAAGAATTGCAATATCCTGAAGCATTGCCTTTCTTCTGTCGCCATAGCCCGGAGCCTTAACACCCACAACCTGGAATGTACCACGAAGCTTGTTGATAACAAGCGTTGTAAGAGCTTCGCCTTCAATATCTTCAGCAATGATAAGAAGTCTTGCGCCTGTCTTAACGATCTGCTCAAGGATTGGAAGAATATCCTGAATGTTGGAGATCTTCTTGTCTGTAATAAGAATGTATGGATCGTCGAGGTTTGCTTCCATCTTGTCCATATCTGTTGCCATGTAAGAAGATACATAACCTCTGTCGAACTGCATACCTTCAACAAGGTCAAGCTCTGTCTTCATTGTCTTGGACTCTTCTATTGTAATAACGCCGTCCTTGGAAACCTTATCCATAGCGTCTGCAACCATCTCGCCAACTGTTTCGTCGCCTGCGGAAATTGCTGCAACCTTTGCGATCTGCTCTTTTCCTTTAACCTTGGAGCTCATTGCCTTAATTGCTTCAACAGCACACTCTGTAGCCTTCTTCATACCCTTTCTTAAAATGATAGGGTTTGCGCCGGCTGCAAGGTTTCTCATACCTTCGTTTATCATAGCCTGTGCAAGAACTGTAGCTGTTGTGGTACCGTCACCTGCAACATCGTTTGTCTTTGTGGCAACTTCCTTAACGAGCTGTGCGCCCATGTTTTCGAAAGCATCCTCAAGTTCAACTTCCTTTGCAATAGTAACACCATCATTTGTAATAAGAGGTGAACCGTAAGCCTTATCAAGAACTACGTTTCTTCCCTTTGGTCCAAGTGTGACCTTTACTGTATTTGCAAGCTTGTTAACGCCTGCTTCAAGCGCCTGTCTTGCTTCTGCGCCGTACTTAATATCTTTTGCCATAGTGATCAATCTCCTTTTCAGGGTTTGTTACCCGTTTATTTATAATCAGTCTTCAACAATAGCAACGATGTCGTTCTGCTTAACGACAACATACTCATCTTCGCCAAGCTTAACTTCTGTGCCTGCGTATTTGGAATATATTACTTTGTCTCCAACCTTAACCTGCATAGCAACTTCTTTTCCGTCTACCATGCCGCCCGGTCCTACCGCAATAACCTCTGCCTGCTGTGGCTTCTCTTTTGCCTGGCCCGGAAGAACAATACCGGACTTTGTTGTTTCCTCGGCAAGAAGCTGCTTTAATACAACCTTATCTCCTAATGGAACTAATTTCATAATAATAGCCTCCTGTTATATCATTCATTTGTTAGCACTCATTTAAACGGAGTGCTAATTTCCATAACATATATTAACACGATTTCGTCAAAAGGCAAGAGATTTATATAAAAAAAATATAAAAATCTGCCTTCTTAAGCGGATTTATGACTGTTTCTTTTTTTAATCTGTTTTTTTAATCTGTTTTTTAATCTGCTTTTTTACCTTCTTCCCCCGGCTCCACAGAAACGGACTCCAGTTTCAAGGCCATTCTCTGCAGGGAGTCCTTTGAATTCTTCCATGGCTCATTTACATACCTGTAATCAAATTTGTCTATAAACCAGGAAAGATCTTCGTTTACCCTTTTAAGACCGGAAATAAAGGTTTTGTTCATATCCGATGCAAAGTCTTCCAGATATCTTCCGGAAAGCACTTTTGGAGCTTCTTTCAAAAGAAGGTTATAGTGTTCCAGACAGTACCCCTTACAGGACGCCACTTTTCTTCTGAAGTTTTCGTCCCTGCCGTAAAGAATAAGGCTTGTGGAAACAAAGCGCTTAAACATGTCGTCGACTTTGTTGCATATAAAGCAGGTTGAGCTTACTTTGTCTATATAGGAATTTAGCGGAGCTTCTTCTTTTTTCGAAAAAAGCCCCGTCTTACCGGGCTTATAGCCTTTTTGCATCTTTTCTATCTTTTCTATCACATCATCTGAGTGGGTTTTAAGCATAAGAGCAAGACCAAGTCTGTTTCCTCTGACATACATTTCTTTTACGTGTTTTCCGCAAAAGCCAAGTCTGTTGGTTTCCATGCGGACATCATCTTCCATGTAGCTTGGTCCTAAAGTAAAATCCAAGGCATCATTATTGAGCTTTTCAAGCATTGCGCAATATGGGCATTCCGTTTCCTTGTCGAAGGCTTCGTTAACGGGAATGGTATAAAGC
>JAILFQ010000172.1 GCA_024697505.1 Lachnospiraceae bacterium | reverse complement strand
TATATTCGTGTGCGTGTATGGAACGACCCGTTCGACTCTGAAGGCAACGGATACGGCGGCGGAAACTGCGACGCGGCGGTGGCTGCGGAAATAGGAAAAAGAGCGGCAGAGTACGGAATGAAGCTTTATGTGGATTTTCATTACTCGGACTTCTGGGCAGACCCTTCCAAACAGCAGGCACCTAAGGCATGGCAAAACATGGAGTTTTTGGAAAAATCCGACGCCTTATACGAGTATACCTATGAAAGCCTTGTTACGATAACGGAAGCGGGAGCGGACATAGGGATAGTTTCTCTTGGAAACGAGATCAATCCTAAGATGTGCGGGGAGACAAACTGGGAATTTATTGCCGCCCTTATAAAAAGAGGCATCGAGGCGGTTTCCGAGATTGAGGAAAAGTATAAAAGTGACATTAAGACAGCGGTACATTTAACAAATCCGGAGAAACCGGACAGTATTTACAATATTGCCGCAAAACTTGAGAAATACAAGGTTCCTTACGACATAATGGGGCTCTCTTATTACCCTTTCTGGCATGGAACCACTGCAAATTTAACAACGGTTTTAAGTACTATTGCGGAAAAATACGAAAAAGAAGTGATGGTTGCAGAAACGTCTTATGCCTACACGGTTGAAGACGGAGACGGCACCGGCAATTCCGTTAGTGAAAAGGATCTTAGCAAGGACTATGCGGCAAGCGTTCAGAGCCAGGCAAACGCATTAAGAGATGTGTGTGCTGCGGTTTCTGCGGTAGGAGATGCGGGAATCGGCGTATTTTACTGGGAACCTGCCTGGGTGCCGGTAAATGTTTACGATTATAAGGCAGCAGACGCAGCAAGCGTTCTTGCAAAGAACAAGAGCCTTTGGGAAAAGTACGGCTCCGGTTGGGCTTCCAGCTACGCTGCGGAGTACGACCCAAATGATGCCGGAAAGTACTACGGCGGCTCTTCCTGGGATAATCAGGCTCTTTTCGATTTTACGGGAAAGGCGCTTCCATCATTATACACATACAAGTATTTAAAGTACGGTACGTCCTGCGCCTTAAAGGTGGATTTCTGGGATGAAGTTGTTGTAAACGTGGTTTTCGGGGGTACCCTTAAAATGCCGGAAAACGTTTATGTTCATTACAATGACAGAAGCAGGAGCGGACAGGCAAAAGTAACCTGGAACGCAAATGATATTAATAAAATAGACACTACAAAAACCGGAAGTTACACCGTAAAGGGAACTTTTGAGGACGGAACGGAGCTTACGGCTACGGTTAATGTTTCTTACCGGAATATTGTGCCTAACGCGAGTTTTGAAGAAGAAAACAGAACTATGTATAAGATTAAAGAAAGTGTTTCTTCTACGGTGGACTACCAGCAGAAAGAAAGCGATGCAAAGACCGGAGAATGGGCTATGCACTACTGGAACGATTCCGGAGTTGAGTTTAATTTTGAACAGACCTTAACAGGACTTGAAGACGGAAATTATCATTTTAGTCTTTATAGCCAGGGCGGAGACAACGGAAATGCTCCTACCATGTACATTTATGTAAAGGTGGGGGACAAGATCTACAAGCAGTCTTACGTTACGGACGGCTGGTGCAACTGGGTTAACCCATCCATAGACGGTGTGGAAGTAACCGGCGGAACAGCAACCATAGGCGTTTATGTTAAGGCCGCTGCAGGTGCCTGGGGTACGGTGGATGATTTCTATTTTTGCAGAACAAAATAGGGAAGTGCAAGTCCCGGGAGCGAGACTTGAAAGAATAGAGGGTTGTTAATGGGAAAAGAAATCGATGGCAAGAAAATTACAATAGAAGACGTTGCCAAGGCACTTGGAGTGTCCAAAACAACGGTTTCCAGGGCAATTTCCGGAAAGGGACGTGTTGGAAGCGCCACCAGGGAAATGGTAAAACGCTACATTGAGGAACATGACTACGTGCCAAATGCCCAGGCGAAGGCTCTTGCCAAGCAGAAAACCTACAATATAGGAATAACGGTTCCGGAAGACTTTGAACTTTCCGACCTGCCGTTTTTCCAGAAATGCCTTATAGGCGTTTGCGAAAGAGCGGGAAAGTACGGCTATGACGTGGTTGTTTCAATGACCTCCCAAAATGATATTTCTCATTTGGAGAGAATGATAAACAACCGAAAGGTGGACGGAGTTATTCTTACAAGAACTCTTACCAAGGACCTTACGATCGAATATTTAAAGACCAAAAATATTCCTTTTGTAACAATCGGAACCCCAAATGACAGAGATGTTGTTCAGGTGGACCACGATCATACAGCTGCCTGCAGAGAGCTTACAAAGAGCATTGCTGCCGGAGGACCGGAAAAGATCGTGCTTCTAGGTGGTGACCAGTCCTATAACGTTACTCAGTGTCGTCTTCGTGGATTTTTGCAGGGGATGCATGATTGCGGAAGGACTGTTTTTCCGGACCAGGTTATTCTTAACATGGGAAGGGAAGCGGAATTTGACGAAGTAATAGACAGACTTATTGAGGAACAAGTGGATTGCATAATGTGTATGGATGACTTTATATGTCTTTCGGTGCTTGAAAACCTTCGTAAAAGAAAAGTGGATGTTCCCGGAGATATAAAAGTTGCATCATTTTATAACAGCAGAGTCCTGGAAAAGAACATACCAAGCATTACTTCTCTTAATTTTGATGCAAGAGCTCTGGGTTCGGAAGCCTGCAGCATTGTTATGGCAATGATAAATGGAGAAGAGGTTGCACAGAGTACACCGGTAGGTTACGAAGTTTACATGAGAGAATCTACAAACTAAATAAGAGATGCAGTGCGGTTTATTGCTTTAATCTGCCGCGTTGCGCAGTTTGCACAGTAAAGCGCTTAAATTGCTTAATTTTTGACCATAAACCAGTATTTGGTAAAAGTTAAGTGGATTTAAGCGCTATTTTGTACAATTTTGGCGGTGGGACTTTGTGCGCATTGACGAAGTGGCGCAACTTGTTGCGCAAAATGTGAAAACGGTTTATTGTGCAAGTTGCACAAAAAATGAATGTTTTCATAGTGCAATATGTAAATTGACAACAAAATTTCTTTTTGTTATTCTTCTTTTTGGAGCAACCGATTGCGCACACGGATGCACCAAAAAAACAAATTAACAGGTTAAAAGGATTGGGAGGAAAAGAATTCTTTTAACCCACAAATATCTAAGGAGGAGATATTTTATGAAAAAAAGAATATTGGCACTTGTTCTTGTTCTTGCAATGTGCATGGCTTGCTTAACAGCCTGCGGCAAGGGTAAGGATTCCGAGGAATCTGCAGACATTGCCGGAACATACGAAATTACCGTATGGGTTCCTGAACTTGCTGTAGACCTCACAGAAAAGCAGATTAACGATTTTAACAGCAATAATGAGTATGGCGTTAAATTCGATGCCACAATCGAACCTGTATCTGAGGCTGACTCAGCTACACAGATGATCACAGACGTTTCTGCCGGCGCAGACATTTTCTTCTTTGCACAGGACCAGACAGCTCGTCTTATTCAGGCTCAGGCTCTTACAAAGATCGGTGTTGCAGCAGGAAAGACAATCGAAGACAGCAACGAAGCAGGTGCTGTTGCGGCTGCAAAGTCCGGCGATTCTCTTTATGCTTATCCTCTTACATCTGATAACGGATTTTTCCTTTATTATGATAAGAGCGTTATTCCGGACAGTGATGTAACTTCTCTTGAGAAGATCATTGCAGACTGCGAAGCAGCAGGCAGATCTTTCTCATTTGAACTTGGCAATGCCTGGTACAATGCAGCATTCTTCTTTGGTGCAGGATGCGTATCCGAATGGACAACAGACGATGACGGAAACTTCGTTTCCATTAACGATGATTATAATTCAGACAAGGGTCTTATAGCAGCAAAGGGTATCTACAAGACAGTTACTTCTTCTGCTTATACAAACTCCTCTTCAGGTGCGGATTTCGAAGCTGCAATTCCTGCAGGTTTCGTAATTACAGGTACCTGGGATTATCAGACAGTATCCAAGATTCTTGGAGACAACATGGGAACAGCTGAGCTTCCTTCCTACACAGTAGACGGAAAGAGCTATCATCTTGGTTCCTTCTCCGGATGCAAGCTTCTTGGTGTAAAGCCACAGACAGAAGCTAAGAGAGCAGCAGCTCTTGCTAAACTTGCTACATATCTTACATCTGAGTCCGCTCAGCTTGAAAGATTTAACGAACTTGCTTGGGGACCTTCAAACAGTGCAGCCCAGAAGAGTGATGCTGTTCAGGCTAACCCTGGTCTTAAGGCACTTTTTGCTCAGAACCAGTATGCTAAGCCACAGGGTCAGATCCATGGTTCCTGGTGGGATATTGCAAAGGCTATTACAGCAGGCGTTCTGGAATCTGACGGTTCAGACGCAGCTCTTAAGGACGTTCTTAAACTTTACTACGATACAATTTCTGCACTCTTTAATATGTCTGCAGATGAAAAGTCTTCCTTCTCGGTAATCGGTGCTATTTGCGGTACAAACTGGGATACAGACCTTGAAATGATCTGCTCTGCAGAGCTTGGAACACAGAAGTGGTACTCCAAGGATGCTTTACAGCTTAACGCAGGTGATGAGTTCCAGGTACGTCAGGGCAAGGCATGGGATGTTCAGTTCGGTGCTCTTGGCGATGACGGCAAGTCCACAAAGAACAACTTTGTTGTTCCTGAAACAGGTTACTATTTTGTAAAGCTTGACTTCGACAAGGATGCAGGAACAGGTGTTGTTTCCCTTGTAAAGAACAGCTATGCAACAGGATGGACAGCAATCGGTGTTCTTGACGGTTCCAACTGGGATAAGGATTTCGAGATGGAAATTCAGGCAGACGGCGTAACATATGTTTCTGTTGATGAGTTCACACTTACAGCAGGTACAGAGTTTAAGGTTCGTCAGGGTCACGGATGGGATGTTTCCTACGGCGACGGCGCAGCTAACTATATTGTGGGCGCTGATGTAAAGGGACACATCGTATTTGATACATCAACAAATACAGTAACAGTTAAGTAATAATTAAGACTTATCTTTTAGCTTTAAGATGGGTTGGGGTTAGGCAAACTTAATCCCAACCCGTTTTTGACGCAGCACAAAGCACGAAGTGCTATGCGTTATGAGCAGGCAGCAAAGCGCATTGCGAATATCATTGACATACCGGCACTTAAATTATTGTTTTTCTTTATCGATAACTACATCATAATTTGATATAATATCATTTGTGGTGGGGGAAAGGCTCACGGAAAGGACTAATATGGAAGAGCAAAGCACAAATGTAAAAGAAAATGCCATTAAAAAGGGCTTTAAGGCTTGTGCAAGGAACATTGCCGATATCGGAACATCTTTTAAAGATGGAGACTGGGCAACCAGGATTTCCTTTGTAATTATGGGATTCGGAAACCTTGTTCGTGGCCAGGTTCTCAGGGGTATACTGTTTTTCTTGTTTGAAATTGTTTTTATTCTTTACATGGTTTTCTTCGGAGGTTATTATATTTCAATGCTTCCGAGTCTCGGTCTTGTGGGACCGGGAAATAAGTACAATGAATTGTATGA
>JAILFQ010000167.1 GCA_024697505.1 Lachnospiraceae bacterium | reverse complement strand
CCCATTTAACGTACTCATCGTCGGGAATTTTAAAACTTTCATCGTCTTTTGCAAAATACAAGAAGCCCCAGAGTTCCGGGTAATGTATGTTTATTACACCGGTAGGCGCCCACACCCAGTTGTCTTCGGGGAGAGGAGTTTTGCCATCCTCTCTTTTAACCTTTGTTATTTTTCCGTTTTCTTCGTAAACTTTCCACTGAACACGTGAGAAGTTAAGTCTGTAATAGTCACCCGCAACCGGCTTTTTGCTTTCCGGCGTACACTCGCAAAGAGAAACAAGCGGCATTACAACTTCACAGGACCAATATTCGTTGTCTTTTTCAAGGGAATTTAACTTTCCTTTTATGCAAACGGCGGTTTTAATTCCGTTTATGTCCATACAGTTTACCGGCTTTCCGTTATCCCTGTACGCTTTGGTAAGAAGAAGATCCCAGATGGTGTTAAGTGCGTTCATTTCAAATTCGTAATACTGTTGGGTATCGGAATCCGGGTCTATAAATATTTCAAAATCATTGTCAAAAAAGATTATGGAATCGTGGTCTTTCTGGTTGGCCCAGATCTCATTTCCATAAAGAAGACCGGCTATATAGAGATTATCATCGTCCCAGGCAAGTTTGGCTCTTGTTTTAAAACGAGGTGCAGGCATTGAAGAACCTTCAATGTCCAAAAAATCGTCTGTAAAAGGAACATCTTCCCAGAAAGGCTTAAAGATGTTTCCGTCAAGTTCAAATTTTTTATCCGTATGTTTACAAGTATAAACAGGAGGATTAAAAGCCACTTTTGGTATAGGAATTTTAACCTGGTTCATTTTTTGGGTCTCCTTGATTATGTTTTAAAATGTTAAATGCCTGTTGGCACCATTCCAAGTATAACAAAATGATGTTAATATTTCAATAACATTTTAACACACAGTTAACATTTATAAAAAGCCCTTGAAAACGGCACTTTTCGTTTGACATGGAGGGGGTGTGAGTGTATATTTGAAGATGTCGGATCATAAAAATACTGTTAACAGTTTTGCTTTATTTGTTAACAAATAAAAAGGTGGATATATAAATGAAAGATGCTTTAAAGACAGTAAACAATCCGAAGGCTGCACCGGAGAAAAGAGCTAAGGCTCTGCTTTCTCTTATGACATTAGAGGAAAAGACCGGTCAGCTTAATCAACGCCTTTATGGTTTTAACATATATAAAAGGGAGGGAAGCAACATTACTCTTACCAAGGAGTTTAAGGAAGAGGTTGCACGCTTTGGAGGTATAGGAACTTTATACGGCCTGTACAGAGCTGATCCCTGGGCGGATAAGAACGAAGAAACCGGTATTAACGGCACTATGGTTAAGAAGGCCTACAATACCGTTCAAAAATATGTTATTGAAAATTCCAGACTTCATATTCCAATGATGGTATCAACAGAGTGTCCTCACGGGCATCAGGCTCTTTTTGGGACACTTCTTCCTGTTAATCTTGCTGTTGGTGCATCATTTGATCCGGAACTTCTTAAAAAGGCATACAAGGAGTGCGGCAAAGAACTTAAAAAAGCCAATGTAGACCTTGCTCTTATGTCTGTTTTGGATGTTCTTAGAGACCCAAGATGGGGAAGAAGCGAGGAATGCTATTCCGAAGACCCGTATCTTTCTTCTAAACTTGCATACGCCGCAATAAGCGGTATGGAGAGTTCCGGCGTGGGTGCTGTAGCCAAGCACTTATGCGGTCAGGGACAAACAACAGGCGGAACAAATGCAAGCGCAGCCGGAATAGGAAAGAGAGAACTGAGGGAAATACATCTTCCTTCCATAAAAGCGGCGGTAAAAGCCGGAACTTCCGGTGTTATGGCTGCGTACAACGAAATAGACGGCATATACTGCCATGCAAATAAAGAATTGTTAACCGATATACTAAGAAATGAATATGGTTTTAAGGGCTTTGTTATGGCGGACGGCTGTGCTCTTGATGCATTAAACACAGTTACCGGAGACAGCTGTAAGTCCGGAGCTGCGGCTCTTAAGGCGGGAGTGGACATAAGCCTTTGGGACAGGGCTTTTACTTTGCTTCCGGAAGCTGTTAAGCGCGGACTTATAAAAGAAAAAGACCTGGACAGGGCAGTGCTTAGAGTACTTACTTTTAAGTTTGCCAAAGGTCTTTTCGAACACCCTTATATAGATGAGGAATATAAAGAAGAAACAAAGTCCAAAGAGATGTCTGCGGCACTTGCCGGAGAGACGGTGGTACTCTTAAAGAACAATGGGGTTTTGCCGGTTAAAAAAGCGGGGAAAATACTTGTAACCGGTCCTAACGCCTGCGATATATACAGACAGCTCGGCGATTACACGCCACCGGTTAAAGCGGAAAAGGCTTTTACCCTTCTTGACGGAATAAAGGCCTGCTGCGGCAAAGAAACAGAGGTTATTTGCCTGCCGGGCTCCGGCCTGTTCGAAACAAATGATGAAATGCTTAAAGAAGCTGCCGAAGCGGCAAAGAAATGCGATCTTGTTATTGCCTGCGTGGGAACGTCTTCTTCCAGATACGAAAGTGCTGTGTTTGATAAAAACGGAGCCGCTTTAAAAGAAGATAAAATAACTATGGACTGCGGAGAAGGCAGAGACGTTAGCGAAGTAAGACTTTCAAAAGCTCAGGAAAGGCTTATTGAAGCCCTTTCTTCCACGGGAACAAAACTTGTTACGGTTGTAATAAGCGG
>JAILFQ010000147.1 GCA_024697505.1 Lachnospiraceae bacterium | reverse complement strand
TTAACTCTGACAATATTTGCTCTCCTGCCCGCAAGTTTTCTTGTAGGCGGCAAAATATCATCTGTAACCACAGCCACTTTATTGTAATGACGGTATGCATACTTTAAGACATCTTTACGCTGGTTACCCTTAAGCTTAATCTCTCCCAGCATATCGTTATGTACAAATATGGAGGTATGTCCTTTAAAAGCAGAATATGCTAAAATCGTTTCCGCTTCATAACCTGTAAACTGTACAAGCCTGTCTATCCTTGCACCGCCAAACTGCCTTAAAAAGTTGTTTCTAAAAACTTTTTTCATAAAGAACATATAAAGCCCGGCTTTTATATATTTGTCTTTAAAGAGTTTTCTAAGTACTCCCTGCCACCAGGTAAGCGTCATATCCCCAAGCGTTCCAAAATAACCTGTCTGCCCTTTAAAGGTTGCAAGAATATCTTTATTAACCGCAGCCGCCTCGGTCCAAAAGCTGATATAATAATTTCTTTTTTCGTTATCCAGATTCTTAAGAAGCGTTCTTAAAGAAGCCGTCATTCCGTTTGCGGCCAGGTTTCCGGCATAAAGAAAAACATTTTCTTTACCGTTATCCGGTATGTCTTCAAGTTTCAGGCCGGTTTCCTTTTTCAGGACCACCCTATCCATGAGTTTTTTGGATGCCTCCGGATTGTCAAAAGGACAAAATTTTTCTCTTAAGGCGTCATCATTATACTCTTTTCCGGACCGTAATTCTTTAACCAGTTCTTCCGTTGTGCATACCTGAGGAAAAGGAAGTTCCTCTAAAGGCATATAAGTCCCTCTGTCCTTAAGGTATTCTTCTCTGTCGTAAACATAAAGGACCACTTTTTTCTTTGTACATATATAATCAAAAACAACACTTGAGTAATCCGTAACAAGCAGATCGCAGGCATTTAAAACATCATAGGTTTCAAGCCTTGCAGGAAAAGGTTTAATATGCTTAAAATCCTCAAATGATATATCATTTTGCGCAACAGGATGAATTTTGGTGTAAAGGATTTCGCCATCTTCAAGCTTTTCGTCCAACTCATAAAGGTAGTAAACAAAGAAAGCTGTGGCTTTTGCAGTGCTCCCTGCCGAGGTTCCTCCTCTGTGGGTCGGCATATATGCGTATATTTTTTCGCCGTTTGGTGCGAGTTTCCTTCTAACTTCTTCAGCTCTTTCGGGATCAAAAAAGATGGTATTTCTGGGATATCCGGCCACCACAGCCTTTCCTCTTGCAAGGTTTTCCAGAAAATAATCCCTGCAGATCATGTCCTTTGCATAATCATTTTGAAAAAGCAGATAGTCAGCGCATATAAAATTCTTTTGCTCATTTCCGATATTGTAGGCGTCTGCTTTTACTTTGCAGCCAAGAGTTTTAAGAGGTGTTCCATGCCATGTATTAAGATACACCTGTCCCTCTCTTTTTATGAAGAAGGAAAGAAAAGTGTCATCATTAACAAGATATTTACAGGAAGCAAGGGCTTTAAAGTAATGTTCATCCTTGGTGTCAACAACTGTTACGCCTTTAATCTTGTACTCTCTGAGTTTGTCTTTAAAGTCTTCTATTCTTTCCGACACAGCTGCAAGATAGAATTTAAAGCCTTTATACTCTTCGGAATGAGCCATATATTTGAGAATATAGAATACTGTTCCGTTAAATTCTTCACCATGTTGAGACTCAAAAAGCACCGCTTTTTCTTCAAGCGGAGCTTTCTTTAAGTATTTTGCATATTTAAACCTTGCTTTCCAATATGGGTCCACAAGTTTTCCTATTCCTATTTGCTGTGCCATAAAAGAAGTACTCTCTCCTTAGAACGTTATGTTTATTTTCCCAAATCTTTTTTTATTTGCGTCGTGGAAATTTCCGGTGTTCTTGGAAGATAAACGACCTCGCAATAATCTTTTAAGAAGTCGAATTTACCTTCCCAGTCATCTCCCATAACAAAGGTGTCTACTTTGTAAAGCTTAACGTCTTCTATTTTTTGTTCCCAGTTTTCTTCGGGAATAACAAGGTCTACATATCTGATAGCTTCAAGCAATTGTTTTCTTTTTTCGTATGGAAAGTAGCATTTTTTCTGCTTGCTGTTCCAGTTAAATTCATCTGTGGAAAGTGCAACAATGAGATAATCCCCCTGTTCTTTGGCTCGCCTTAAGAGATTAATGTGGCCGTAGTGCAAGAGGTCGAATGTTCCGTAGGTAATAACTCTTTTCATTAAAAAGCCCCCATTTTTTAGTGATAGTTTTACATCTATTTGTGGCGGAAACGATTTTTCCGGACACAAAAACCCTATATATAGAGTAGCATTATAAAAGGTAAGAGTCAAGGGGGGACAAGGGACGGGGTGGTGTGTCCTTTTGGCGTTTTCGGGAGGTTAAGCTAAGATTAGGAGACCGGGCACTTGAGTGCACCGTGGAAAGATGGCGGTTCGGTGCTTATATACTTGAACGCAGGATACGCGCAAGCGTATAGTAGCATGAGTGCGAAGCACTTATGCGTAGGACGCGAAGCGGCCCTGCGTTCATGAGCAAGGAGCGAAGGGGATTGCGAATGGGGTAACTGGGCGTTTTCGGCAGGTGGAGACTAAGTGTAAAAAATGGGCGAGCTTGCCGTCGCCCGACATTCGACATCCATGCTTGTGTTTAAAAGCCTTACAAAAAACATGTAAGGCTTTTAAACTCTCAGGTCGGGCTAAATTTACG
>JAILFQ010000120.1 GCA_024697505.1 Lachnospiraceae bacterium | reverse complement strand
CTTACAGATGGTATTACAGATATGGAAGCTTATATCAATCCGATTCCAAGCGGACTTGTTCTTACGGGTATTGTAGTATCTGTTAGTGTAACCGCTGTAATGCTTAGTCTTACCATCAGGCTTTACAAGAAATATCATACTTTGGACATAGATGAGATCTCAAGACTTGTGCAAAAGGAGGAGACGTGATGGACTTTATAAAAAATCTTCCTCTTTTTTGTATTGTGGCATGTCTTTTTTCGGGGGTTCTTTCTACGGTACTTAAAAAGAAGGCAGCCAGAGCCTTGTCTTTAATGCTTCTTTTTTCTGTAACCGTAATGTCTTCTTTAGTGCTCATGTATACTATTGGCACCGGGGAGAGCTTTGTATACATGATGGGACATTTTCCGGCCCCTTTCGGTAACGAGATAAGAGCCGGCATTCTTGAGGGAATACTTGCTTCATTTTTCTCATTGATCATGTTTCTTTGTATGCTCACCGGCGGAAGACATCTTGAAGAAGATATCGTACCTACAAAAATAAATCTTTATTATTCATTAATAAACCTGCTCTTAAGCTCAATGCTTGCTATCATTTATACAAATGATATTTTTACAGGCTATGTTTTTGTGGAGATAAACACAATTGCCGTTGCAGGTCTTATTATGATAAAAGGAGAGGGCAAGAGCATATTTGCGACCACCAAGTATATGGTAATGAGTCTGGTTGGTTCGGGACTCTTTATGATAGGAATAGTTCTTTTATATGACATAACAGGTCATCTTCTTATGTCCAATATAAAAGAAAGTGTAGAAACCCTTGTTGCCGACGGGAAGTATACGGAACCGCTTACAGCTATTGTGGCGCTAATGACGGTCGGACTTGCCATTAAAAGTGCTCTTTATCCGTTCCACGCCTGGCTTCCGGAAGCTCATGGCTCGGCTACGGCTCCTTCAAGCGCCATTTTATCATCCCTTGTACCTAAAGCTTATATAATTCTTCTTATGAAAATATTCTTAAGAGTAATAGGATGGGATGTAATACTTTCATCCGGTATTGCAAATGTAACATATGTGTTTGGCGCGGTAGGAATAGTAATGGGCTCTTTACATGCCGTTTCCGAAAGAAATGCGAAGAAGATGGTTGCATTTTCTTCAATAGCGCAGATAGGATACATATATATGGGCATGGGGCTTGGAAATGATGGAGGTCTTGTAGCTTCTGTTTATCACATTCTTATGCATGCCGGGGCAAAGTCCATGCTCTTTATTTCGCTGGGAGGTCTTTCTGCGGTATCCGGACATCATGTTATGCTTGATAAGTTGAAGGGTTCGGGTTACAGAAACAGAGTTGCCGGAGTAGTATTTACGATCGGCGGTCTTACGATTACCGGTATACCAATTTTTTCCGGCTTTGTTTCTAAAATAAATTTTGCAACTGCAGCTACGGAACTTGGTGAAATAAAAATGGTTGCCACCCTTGTTGTACTTGCAATCAGCACCTTATTAAACGCAATTTATTTCTTCAGGGCAATAATCACAATCTACACACCTGTTGATGAGAATGTGGAAAAAGACAGTTTCAAACCGGGCTTTTCTTATATAGTTGGAATGGCGTGCTTTATAGTTGTTGGATTCTTTATAGGAAGCGCTTTTTCAGATACTTTAAAAGACCTTATATATAAAGGGCTTAATATGTTTGTGTAAAGGAAGGGCTTATTATGAGCGGAACAATACTTACGATTATGCCGATAATATTTCCTGTTATTTCGGGGCTTCTGTTATTTATATTCGGTAATAAAATTACTGCCAAACAAAGAGACTTTACTGTTGCTTTGGCACTTGGTATAAATACTGTTCTTACTTTCCTTTCTTTTACCGGGAAGGGAGGAGAACTTGTGCTGTTTTACCTTAACAGTTCTCTTTCGGTTGGCTTTTCAACGGACGGTGTTGGCATGGTGTACACCGGAATACTTGCAGTAATGTGGCTGGTGGTTGGCGTATACTCTTTTGAATATATTGAAGGAAAAGGACATGGAGAAGAAGGCGGCCGGGAACTTTCACCTCATATTTTTTACGGCTTTTATCTGCTTGTGATGGGTGTAATGACCGGGGTAGGATTCTCTAAAGACCTGGTTTCCTTCTATATGTTTTATGAATTTATGACTTTGTTGTCTGTACCGCTTGTTATTCATACAATGACTAAAGAAGCGGTGTTTGCGGCTAAGAAGTATCTTTTTTATTCAATCGGCGGAGCTTCTATGGCCTTGTTCGGCTTTGCTGTTATATATGCTGCATCCAAAGGGAATGTCGGATTTGTTCCCGGCGGAATATTCGAAGGTCAGATTCCTGCCGGCTACGAAACGATCCTTCCTGTTGCGGTCTTTTTGGCTATCCTGGGCTTTGGAACAAAAGCCGGTATGTTTCCTATGCATGGTTGGCTTACATCTGCCCATCCGGTTGCACCGGCACCTGCCTCTGCGGTTCTCTCCGGAGTAATTGTTAAGACCGGTGTGCTTGGCATAATAAGAGTGGTATTTTATATTGCGGGTGCAGATCTTGTAAGAGGAAGCTGGGTTCAATATGCATTTCTTGTGATTTCTCTTATTACCGTTTTCATGGGATCTATGCTTGCATACTATGAAAGAATTTTTAAAAAGAGACTTGCTTATTCAACGGTAAGTCAGGTTTCTTACATTTTGTTCGGTATTGCTACTTTAAACCCTGTTGCTTTTACAGGAGCTATGCTGCATATGGTTTTCCATGCAGTGTTAAAATGTGGTTTGTTTATGAATGCCGGTGCTGTTATACATAAAACAGGTGTAACTACCGTAGACGCATTAAGAGGTATTGGCAAAAGAATGCCAAAAACCTTTATTACTTTTACAATTTTTTCCCTCGGACTTATAGGAATACCGCCTGTTTGTGGCTTTGTAAGCAAATGGTTTTTATGCGTCGGAGCATTGAACGAAGAGCTTGGAGCATTTTCCTACGTGGGCCCGGCCATTTTAATGGTCAGCGCCTTGCTTACAGCCGGATATCTTTTTGGAATAGTAATAAAAGCCTTTTTCCCGGGAGAAGATTTTAAGGTTTCGGAAGAAGGAGAGGCTGTCCCGGCGGATCCCGGTAAAGGAATGCTTATATCTATGGGATTTCTTGCAATTGCGGCAGTTCTTATGGGAATCTTTCCGTCGGCATTTGTTCATTTCTTTGAAACCATTGCCCAAGGGATTTTTTAAGGAGGAGACAGGATGGACTTTTTATTAATAATTTCAATTTTATTTCCTGTTATAAGCGGTGCACTTACTTCTGTTTTTAAATTTAAAACCGACAAAGCAAGAAATATATACACCATTATATGTACTTGTCTCAATTCCTTTGTAATCTTGTATATAGTGCTTACTTTTAAGTCTAATGATTCTGTACTCATTTTTAAACTTTCCGATAAACTGCCTATAGAAGTTTTTTCGGATGGAATGAGCAGGCTTTTTGCCGCTTTGATCGCGTTCTTATGGCCTCTGGCAACTTGCTATGCTTTTGAATACATGAGGCATGAAGAAAGGCAGACGGCTTTCTTTTCCTTTTATCTTATGACGTACGGAATAACTGCGGGAATAGCCTTTTCTGCGAATCTGGTTACCTTGTATTTTTTCTATGAGTTTCTGACTCTTGTTACTTTACCTATTGTTATGCATGGAATGAGGACCAAGAACATTGCGGCAGGAAAGAAATATGTGCTGTATTCTATGGGCGGTGCAGCTTTTGCTTTTCTTGGAATGATAGTTATTTCCGTTTATACCAATACAACAGCCTTTACCTTTGGTGGCGTGGTAAGCAGGGAATTAATAGAAACTTCCGGTAATGTTTTACGACTTTTCTTCATTTTTGCAGCCTTTGGCTTTGGTGTTAAAGCAGCCATATTCCCGTTCTGCGGTTGGCTTCCGACAGCTTCTATAGCACCTACTCCCGTTACGGCGCTTTTGCATGCCGTAGCCGTTGTTAATGCCGGCGTTTTTGCAATAATGAGAATTACATATTATTCGTTTGGTACGGAACTTTTAAAAGGTTCCTATGCCCAATACATATTACTTATATTTGCGCTTATAACTATCCTTTTCGGGTCATCCA
>JAILFQ010000117.1 GCA_024697505.1 Lachnospiraceae bacterium | reverse complement strand
CAGACCGTAAGGCAAGAGGTATTGTTCTTGAAGCAAAACTTGATAAGGGACGTGGTCCTGTTGCTACCGTTCTTGTACAAAAGGGTACATTACATGTGGGCGAAACAATTGCAGTTGGTGCTGCATTCGGTAAAGTTCGTGCAATGTTATCCGATACAGGAGCAAAGCTTAAAGAAGCAACCCCATCTACTCCTGTGGAAATCCTTGGCTTAAATGCTGTTCCAAATGCAGGAGAGATATTTGTTGCAACAGAAAACGAGAAGGAAGCAAGAGAGATTTCAAATGCCTTCATTTCACAGGATAAAGAAAAACTCATTTCCGAAACCCGTTCCAAATTATCTCTTGACGGTCTTTTCTCACAGATTAAAGCCGGCAATGTAAAGGAACTCAACCTTATTGTTAAGGCCGATGTACAGGGTTCCGTAGAAGCCGTAAAGCAGTCTCTTGAGAAGCTTAGCAATGAAGAAGTGGCCGTAAGGATCATTCATGGTGGTGTTGGTGCAATTAATGAATCCGATGTTACACTTGCAAGTGCTTCAAATGCTATCATTATCGGATTTAATGTAAAGCCGGATAATACAGCCAAGGATATTGCTGAACGCGAAAAGGTTGATTTAAGACTTTACAAGGTTATCTATAATGCCATTGAAGATGTGGAAGCAGCAATGAAGGGTATGCTTGAGCCTATTTATGAAGAACAGGTGATCGGACATGCCGAAGTAAGAATGCTCTTTAAGGCTTCCGGAATTGGTACAATAGCCGGTTCTTATGTCCTTGACGGAAAAGTTGTAAGAGGTTGTAAGGCAAGAATTTCCAGAGCAGGTGACCAGATATTTGACGGACCTTTGGCATCTCTTAAGAGATTTAAGGATGATGTTAAAGAAGTTGCATCCGGATATGAGTGTGGTCTTGTATTTGAGAAATTCTCAGACTTACAGGAATTTGACCAGGTTGAGTTCTATATGATGGTAGAGGTACCAAGAAAATGAGAAAAAACAGTATTAAAAATATAAGGATAAATTCCGAAGTTTGCAAAGAACTTTCGGTTCTTATCCGTAATGAAGTAAAGGACCCAAGGGTTAACGAGATGACAAGCGTTGTCTCTGTTGATGTTGCACCGGATCTTAAGACAGCAAAAGTATTTGTAAGTATACTTGGTGATGAACAGTCACAAAAAGACACTTTAAAAGGTCTTAAAAGTGCGGCTCCTTTCCTTCGTTCTCAACTGGCAAAGACATTAAATCTTCGTCAGACACCTGAACTTTTCTTCAGTGTTGACCAGTCTATCGAATATGGTGTTCATATGTCAAAACTTATTGATGATGTTATGAGCACTATGCCGGACAGATCAGATGAAGAAGAGGAAGAGAACTAAATAATCGGATTATAAAATAGAAATCGCCATCCCGGTCCGGTAAAACGCCGGAATGGCGATTAATTTCTTTATGACGGTAAACAATATGAACGGAATAATAAACATTTATAAAGAAAAAGGTTATACTTCCCACGATGTGGTAGCAAAACTGCGTGGGATATTAAAGACGAAAAAAATAGGGCACACCGGCACTTTGGATCCGGATGCAACAGGTGTTTTACCGGTATGCATCGGTAATGCCACAAGCCTTTGCGACCTTTTAACAGATAAAATTAAGATCTATGATGCAGAAATACTTTTTGGACTTGCCACCGACACCGAAGATATAAGCGGCGTGGTTATGAAAAACTGTCCGGTTGATTTCACAGAAGAAGATCTTAAAAACAGGTTAAAGGACTTTATCGGAAACATACAACAGGTTCCTCCCATGTATTCCGCTATAAAAGTCAACGGTAAAAAGCTGTACGAACTTGCCAGAGAAGGAATTGAAGTTGAAAGAAAACCAAGACCCGTAGAAATATATGAGATCATTTTAAAATCAGTAACAAAAGAAAATGATAAAGTAAAAGAAGCACGTATTACCGTAAAATGCGGAAAAGGGACCTATATAAGAAGTTTATGCAGGGATATAGGCGAATCTTTAGGCTCCTGCGCTTGCATGAAGAGCCTTGAAAGATGCACAAGCGGTATCTTTGATAAAGAATGTGCCGTTAAACTTGATGAGGTTGAGAGATTATTTAAAGAGGGGAAAATAGAAGATATTTTACTTCCAACAGAATATTTTTTCAAAAATGACGGCTCCTTTGTTATCAAGGATGAGTTTAAACGATTCCTGTTAAACGGTAATAAGATTTTTGCGGCTGATGTAGTTATAAATAAAGATCCTTTAGATGGCAATTTGTTTAAAGCGTATACATCTGACGGGGAATTTAAAGCGGTTTATTCATTTGACATAAATACCGGAGTATTTAGTCCATATAAAATGTTTTTACAATAAACGGAGCGGTTATGATAGAAATAAACTCACTGGAAAAGTTTATATTGACGGATAAAACAGCTGTGACTCTTGGGAAATTCGACGGTTTACATCTTGGACATATGAAACTGATAAAAAAGCTTATTGAAGAAGCGGCTGATTTAAATCTTAAAACGCTTGTTTTTACCTTTACTCAGAATCCCAAAGAAGTACTTGTTGATCAAAAAGATAAGCGTATTATTACCGAGGATAAAAAGAAAGAAATATTAAAGGAACTTGGAATAGATTATTATATTTGCATTCCTTTTACAAAAGAATTTTCTCTTATGGAACCGGAACAGTTTATTAAAAAAATTTTGATGGAAAAACTGAATGCCGGTCTTATAGCCACAGGAGATGATTTTTGTTTTGGTCATAACAGAAGCGGGAACCCGGAAGTATTAAAAAGTCTTTCCGAAAAATATGGTTTTAAATATGTTATGGTAAAAAAAGAATTATACAAAGGTGACGGAATAAGCAGCACAAGAATAAGAGAAGATCTTAAAGAAGGAAGGTTTTCGGAAGCGGAAAAAATGCTGGGAAGAGATGTCAATAATTTTACTTGACAGCACACATCTTAAAGTGTATAATGCCACATTGTAAAGCAAATTACTTTACAGGGGTGGATGTATGACAGATTCTGTAGAAGAACTTGTTGAG
>JAILFQ010000079.1 GCA_024697505.1 Lachnospiraceae bacterium | reverse complement strand
TGTAACAATAGATAAAGGAAGCGCAGCAATAGATATGGTTTCTCTTTTCCCTGCAGAGACTTATAAGGGAAGAGAAAACGGGTTAAGAAAAGACCTTGCGGAAAAGCTTGAAGCCTTAGAGCCAAAGTTTTTAAGATTCCCGGGAGGTTGCGTAATTGAAGGAATAAGCCTGGAGCTTGCCTACGACTGGAAGGATTCCATAGGCGTTGACGAAAACGGAGATCCGATTTTGTTTAACGGTAATTACGGAGACGTAGCGGCAAGAAAGCTTGGCCAGAACCTTTGGACCAACGAAAGCCTTACAAATGATGCTTATCCTGTATTTATGACCTACGGACTTGGCTTTTACGAATACTTCCTTCTTTCCGAAGATATAGGAGCCATAGGCGTTCCGGTTCTTAACTGCGGTATTGCCTGCATGGGACAGTCCGATGGACAGTCGGTTTCCGTAAAGAGTAAAGAGATGCAGGGTTATATTCAGGATGCTTTGGATCTTGTGAAGTTTTGCAGAGGCGGTGCAGATACAAAATGGGGCGCCGTAAGAATTGCAATGGGCCACAAAGAACCGTTTGAACTTAAATACATAGGTATTGGTAACGAGCAGTGGGGTAATGAATACTTTAAACATTACGAAGCCTTTGTTGATGCCTTTGAAGAAGCGGAAAAAGAAAATCCGAAGCTTTTTAAGGGAATAGAGCTTCTCTTCTCTTCAGGCCCTGATGATGCGGATTCAAACAATATCAACATTTCTTCATATATTGCGGCTTCAAGATGGCTTAAGGCAAATCCTGACAAGACAATAGACGACTACGCCGGGGCAACGGACCATCATTACTACAACGACCCGGACTGGTTCTTAACACATACAGACTATTACGACGAAGCAAACTATTCCCGCACAAGCGAGAATATGACTGAGAAAAACGGCGGCGGCTTAAAGGTGTTCCTTGGGGAATATGCGGCAAGATCCAACACATGGCGTGCGGCCCTTGCGGAAGCAGCTTATATGACAGGTCTTGAAAGAAACGGAGACATTGTTATTATGTCCTGTTACGCACCGCTTTTTGGTAATACAAAAGCAACTCACTGGTCACCGGACCTTATCTGGTTTAACAACAAGCTTTCCACCTGTTCCGTAAACTATTACGTACAGCAGGCCTTCTCCTTAAATGCAGGCACAAAGCTTCTTTATTCCGAACTTACCGGTGCGGAAATAGAAGACAGCGGCCTTAAGGGAGCGGTTGGCGTAGGAACCTGGAACACAGCGGCAAAGTTTGGCAATATTGTTATTACGGATAATGAAAGCGGCGAAATTCTTGCAAGCGACGATTTCAACTCCGGAGAGATTACTTCTTCGTGGACAAAGGTTTCCGACGGAGACTGGAGTGTTGTGGAAGGAGAGCTTGTACAGGCAAGCATTTCCACAAACACTGGCACTTACGGTAACACAGGTACAGCAATGTACTTTGGTGATACATCATTAACAAATTATACGTATACTCTTGAAGCTACAAAGACAGAGGGTGCGGAAGGTTTCCTTATTCCGTTTTCCGTACAGGGTAAAGACAATAATTTCTTCTGGAACATCGGCGGCTGGAATAACACGGTTTCCTGCCTGCAAAGAGTAACAAACGGCGTTAAGTCCGAGCAGCTTGCGGGTACAACCAAAGACGTTAAAATAAGAAGCGGCAAAACCTACAAAATAAAGGTTGTTGTTACAGAAGAAAATGTAAAGTGCTACCTTAATGATGTGCTTTACGTAGACTACGATCTTACGGAAACAACAAATGCCGAGAGCTACCAGGTTGTAAGTACGGACGAAAGCGGAGACATTATTGTAAAACTTGTTAACATTATGGGTGAGCAAAGAACCTATGCGGTAGATCTTGCAGGAGTAACAGATGCAGGTCTTACCGGGGAAGCGGATGTTTACCTTGTGGCAGGTGACAGCCTTGGTGCAGACAACATTCTTGGACAAACGGAAGTTGTAAACATGGAAACAAGTAAGATCAACGGAATAAGCAGCAGGTTTAACTACACAGTACCAAAGTATTCCGTAACAGTTTTAAGAATTAAGAGAAAGTAAAAATTAAAAGCGGACAGCAAGGAAGCTGTCCGGGGCTTAAGCCGGCCGCGCAAGCGGAGCATGTACCGGAGAAAGGATTCTCGTATGGACAGGGTAGGAATAGTAGTTTGTAACTACAACAAAGAAAAGGATGTAATAACGTGTATTAACTCCATCATTGAAAACAAGTACACAAGTTACCATGTTTATGTGGTGGACAATGCGTCCACAGACGGGTCTGTGGCACAGATAAGAAAGTATTTTTCAAAAGACAAGCGGATAACTTTGATAGTCAATCCGGAAAATCTGGGGGGCTCGGGAGGCTTTAATACCGGTCTCAGAATGGCCTTTAAAGCCGGTCACGAATACCTTATGTGCGTGGATAACGACGCAATACTTGACGAAGCCTGCATAGGCTCCTTGTTGGAATTCCACGAAAAACACCCTAATGTGGGAATTGTGGCGCCGAAGATATATCATACGGACTGTCCCGGTTACATACAGCAATTCGGTTCCTACATAGACTTTGAAAACTACTATGTAAATTCTACCTACTTAAACCGCATAGACGACGAAACAATACCGGGAGTGGTATATTCGGACGCGGTTCCTGCCTGCGCTTTAATGATAAAACGAAGAGTTGTTGAAAAAATAGGTTTTATGCCGGAAGAAAACTTTATTTACTGGGATGACACCGAATGGTGTTACAGGTGTAAAGAAGCCGGCTACAAGATCGCTTCCATTGGATATGCGGCGGCAAGCCATGCAATGGGGGCTAAAGGAGAATGCAGCAACACCTTCCCTACCTACTATTCCTGGAGAAACTGGATCGTCTTCTTTAAAAATCATCTGCCCGAAGAAAGACTTGAAGATATGGCGGAAGTCTTCCTTAATTCCATATTTCAACTTACTTACGAGGATTTGTACAAAGGTGACGATAAAAAGACCAAAACCGTTATGGCGGCCCTTGACGATGCCTTGCATGGAGTAATGGGAAAAGCCGGGCCGGACAGAATATTTACCATAGAGGACAGATACACAGGATTGGAAAAGATCCTTAAAGGTGCAAGCTTTGCATATGTTGCCGTTAACGGATATCCGCTTTATGCCAACTACATAATCAAACGCATAGGAGAGATAGATCCGAAAATAAAGACCATGAAGGTGGAACAACCGATATGCACCAACAACGGCGACCACATTGTTATCTCTCTTTGCGAGAACATATTCGAACAGGACGATTTAAGTCTTAAGATGTATATATGCGACTTAAACGGAGAAATAATAACAGACGAAAATGATGTAATGAAGGTTATAAACTTCCCTTACGCAAGACACAGCTTTAAGAATGCACTA
>JAILFQ010000078.1 GCA_024697505.1 Lachnospiraceae bacterium | reverse complement strand
CTGCTTATACAAAATATCATTTGGAACTTGGGGAGGTTTCTTCTTACCCACCGGGATACAAAGAGAATGCGGGTATATTCTGCCACAATAATCCTTGGGTTTCCATAGCGGAAACGGTTATAGGAAGAGGAGACAGAGCTTTCGAAATCTACAAAAAGACCTGTCCTGCTTATGTTGAGGATATTAGTGAAATTCACCGCACAGAACCTTATGTATATTCACAGATGGTTGCAGGAAGAGATGCTAAATTCCATGGCGAAGCAAAGAACAGCTGGCTTACAGGCACAGCAGCGTGGACTTTCGTTAATATTTCCCAGTATATACTTGGAGTATATCCGACGCATAAGGGGCTTTCCGTTAACCCTTGTATACCTGAAGGTTTTGGCAGCTTTACGCTTACACGTAAGTTCAGAGAGGGTATTTACAACATTACGGTGGAAAATACCAACGGAACTCAAAAGGGAGTTAAGGAACTTTACGTAGACGGAAAGAAAGTTAGCGGTTGTGTTGTACCTTACGAAAAGGGCAAAACCGAGTACAACGTCAGAGTTGTAATGGGCTAATTGTAAAAAAATCGGCTCCTGCAAAACAAGCAGGAGCCTTTTTGTGTGAACAGCAACTTATTCTTTTGTGCATCTTGACAAAAATTTATGTGCGTGTTGTAATTCTTGGGTAAAAGAATGTATAATAGAGATTGATTTTTTTATACTGAGGTTAGAAAGATAGTTGGATCTGCCTGCACTTGCGGGAGTTCTATAGGAGGTAACATAAATGGGAAAGAAATTTTACATGACAACAGCCATTGCTTATGCATCCGGCAAACCACACATCGGAAACACTTACGAGGCTATTCTTGCAGACAGTATTGCAAGATTTAAGAGACTCCAGGGTTATGATGTATTTATGCAGACCGGTACAGATGAGCATGGTATGAAAATTGAAGGAAAGGCTAAAGATAAAGGCGTTTCTCCTAAGGAATATGTAGACGAAGTTGCCGGTGAGATTAAGGATATCTGGGATCTTGTAGGAACTTCTTACGATAAGTTTATCAGAACAACCGACACTTACCACGAGAAGCAGGTACAGAAGATTTTTAAGAAACTTTACGACCAGGGAGATATTTATAAGGGTCACTATGAAGGCATGTATTGTACTCCTTGCGAATCTTTCTGGACACCTTCCCAGCTTGTGGACGGCAAATGTCCTGACTGCGGCAGAGAGGTTAAGCCTGCAAAGGAAGAGGCGTATTTCTTAAAACTTTCCAATTATTCGGACAAACTTATAGATTATATAAATACACATCCGGATTTTATCCAGCCTGAATCCAGAAAGAACGAAATAATGAATAATTTTCTTCTTCCGGGCTTGCAGGACCTTTGTGTTTCCCGTACATCATTTAAGTGGGGCATTCCTGTTACTTTTGATGAAAAGCATGTTGTATATGTTTGGATAGATGCGCTCAGCAACTATATTACAGGTATAGGCTACGACGCAGACGGAAATTCTTCGGATCTGTTCAGCCGCATGTGGCCTGCAGACCTTCATCTTATAGGTAAGGATATTATAAGATTCCATACAATTTACTGGCCGATAATGCTTATGGCACTTGGACTTCCGCTTCCTAAGCAGATATTTGGTCACCCATGGCTTTTACAGGGTGGAGAAAAGATGAGTAAGTCCAAAGGAAATGTTATTTACGCAGACGACCTTGCAAGGGTTTTTGGCGTGGATGCGGTACGTTTCTTTGTGCTTCATGAGATGCCGTTTGAAAATGACGGAATCATTACATGGGATCTTATGACCGAAAGAGTTAACTCCGAGCTTGCAAACACTCTCGGAAATCTTGTTAACCGTACAATTTCTATGAGTAACAAGTATTTTGATGGTGAAGTTATAAATGCCTGCGTATGCGAAAGCGTGGATGATGAGCTGAAAGACCTTGCCACTTCAACGGCCGCAAAGGTTTCTGAAAAGATGGACAAGCTTCGTGTTGCAGATGCGATCACAGAAATATTTACGTTATTTAAGAGATGTAACAAGTATATAGATGAAACAATGCCTTGGGCTCTTGCGAAAGATGAAAGTCAGAAAGAAAGACTCCAGACGGTGCTTTACAATCTTATAGAGAGCATATGTATCGGTACAAGCCTTCTTGCACCTTTTCTTCCGGAAACCGCAGAGAAGATCTTTTCTCAGCTTTCCACAAGACCTCGCACTTTCGGTGAACTTTCAGAGTTTGGTAAATATCCTAGCGGTGTAAAGGTTACATCTTCTCCGGAAATTCTTTTTGCAAGAAAAGATCCTGAAGAAGTAAGAGCTATTGCGGAAGAGATCCGCAAAAAGCAGGCAGAGGAATATGCGCTTGAAAACGGAATAGACCCTACAGAGGAGCCGAAAGAAGAAACAGAAAAAAAGGCAGAAGAAATCAAGTTTGAAGGAAAGCCTGAAGTATCTTTTGATGATTTTGACAAACTGCAGTTTGTTGTCGGAGAAGTGCTTGAATGTGAAGAGGTTAAAGGTTCCAAGAAACTTCTTTGCTCTAAAGTAAAAATAGGAAATGAAGTAAGAACGATTCTTTCGGGAATTAAGTCCGAATACAGTCCTGCGGATATGGTAGGTAAGAAGGTTACGGTTCTTGCCAACCTTGCTCCAAGAAAGATTGCAGGGGTTCTATCCGAAGGAATGCTCATTTGCGCTGAAGGACCGGATGGTACTCTTGGACTTTTAACACCTGACAAAGACCTTCCTTCCGGTTCTATAATTGGCTGATTGGAGGACCAAAATGTTACTTGATTATTTAAAGGAGGCAACGGCTCCTCACCAGGCTGTTGCAGCAGGAATATCAATATTAAAGAAGAGCGGTTTTAAGGAGCTCTCCCTTACGGAAGAATTTAAAGTTGCCCCCGGTGGAAAGTATTTTCTTACAGCAGCCGGAACAACGCTTATTGCCGTTACAATAGGAAAAGATGTTGCAAAAGACCAAAAGTTCCATATTGCGGCAGCTCATACGGACCATCCTTGTCTTCATATTAAACCGAAGGCAGAGCTTGCCGGCGGAGATTATTTAAAACTTGACGTTGAAGTTTACGGTGGTCCTATACTTAACACCTGGTTGGACAGACCTCTTTCCATAGCCGGCAGAGTAGCTTTAAGAAGTGACGATATATACAAGCCTGAACTCAGACTTGTGGATTTTAAGCGTCCGCTTGTTACAATCCCTAACCTTGCCATACATATGAACCGCAAGGTAAACGAGGGCGTTGAGTTAAATAAACAAAATGATATGCTTCCTATACTTGGTGCAATAAACAAAGATGGGGACGAAAAGCAGGATAAGGAGTATTTCCTTACTCTTCTTGCAAAAGAACTTAAAGTAAAAAAAGAAGATATTTTGGATTTCGACCTTTATGTATACAACACTGAAGAGGGCTCTTTTGTAGGCGCAGAAGAGGATATGATCTCTGCACCAAGACTTGATAACCTTACTTCCTGCTATGCAATCCTTGAGGGAATAACAAGCGGGGAAAGAGCAAACGGAATAAATGTCGGTGTTCTTTTTGATCACGAAGAGATCGGAAGCAGATCCAAGCAGGGCGCAGATTCCGCTATGCTTAAGATGGTGCTTGAGAAGATCTATGCAGGTCTTGGATTTAGCACGGATGCGCTTAACAACAGCATTCTTTCAAGTTTCCTTTTCTCTGTGGATGTTGCTCATGCAGTACATCCTGCACACACTGAAAAATACGACCCGGTAAATGTTGGTTATTTTAATTCCGGAATAGTGTTAAAACTTAACAGTAATCAGAAATATACTTTTGATACCGAGGCGGTTGCCATTGCTCAGGCTCTCTGCGAAAAGGGAGGGGTAAAGTATCAGAAGTTTGCCAACAGATCCGATGTGGCCGGCGGCAGCACGCTTGGTCCTATCATTTCCGGCTGGCTTCCTATGAAGACGGTTGATATCGGCGTTCCGATACTTGCAATGCATTCCGCAAGAGAACTCATGGGACGTAAAGATCAGGAATACATGGAAAAATTAATGAAAACTTTTTACACAATATAATGTGGAATAGGGCTTTGTAAAGCCCTATTTTTTTGGTTATAAGGGAGAAAATGGGAAAGTGTTTTTGTGAAAAATGCACAAAAAGATTTAATCATTTGGGTTATTATTGACAATTTTACCAACGGCTGATACAATGAAAGACGGTCAGTACTTTTGAGAGGGTATTGTATCAGAGGTGAAGCGCGTAGGGGAACGCGGAGGGTAAAAACTATAAAGAAAGAAGGTTATCAGGAAAGCACGGATGAACTTCCGGCGCTGACTGGTAACCTTCTTTTGTTATGCAAAACTTGATTTTTTGGAATATCGTGATAAAATAAGGATTTGTTAAAAAGTAGGATGGAGATGAAAGAATGGAAACATTGAGTGTTTTAAGAGATCTTGCGATAATTGTTGTGTTCGCAAAATTTTTTGGAATAGTGGCAAGAAAATTAAAAGCTCCGCAGGTTGTAGGTGAAATTGTGGCCGGACTTATTATCGGACCAAGCATTTTGGGACTTGTGGAACAAAGCGATTTTATTATACAAATGGCGGAAATAGGGGTAATCCTCCTTATGTTCTCTGCCGGTCTTGGAACAGATCTTAGGGAACTTTTAAAGACAGGGCCTATTGCGTTCCTTAT
>JAILFQ010000042.1 GCA_024697505.1 Lachnospiraceae bacterium | reverse complement strand
TAATCTTCCTGTGCCATAAGGTCCTTAATTGCCTCAACAGCCACACGGATTGCAAGGTCTGTATCGTGAACCTGCTTGTTTGAAAGTCCGGCCTTTGCTCTTTCCTGGTTGGCAACAACAAGGAAGCAGCTTCCCACTCTTACTTTAAGGTAAGAAGCAACAACAAAAAGCGCTGCGGATTCCATTTCCGAAGCAATTGTTCCAAGTCTTAACCAGGCATCCCACTTTCTTAAAAGGTCCTGACCGTTTGGAAGTGTTTCCGGACGGTGCTGGCCGTAGAAAGCATCTTTACACTGAACAACTCCGGCGTGGCTCTTTACGCCAAGCTTTTTGCAGGCATTAACAAGTGCGTTTGTAACATCAAGGTTTGCAACCGCAGGGAACTCAATAGGAGCGTACTCCTTAGAAGTGCCTTCCATTCTTATTGCACCTGTTGCAACAGCAATATCTCCGCCTTCAACGTCCAACTGCATGCCGCCGCATGTGCCAACGCGGATAAAAGTCTTTGCTCCGCATTTAACAAGCTCTTCCATTGCTATGGAAGCACTCGGGCCGCCAATACCTGTAGATGTAACAGATACCTTCTTTCCGTTTAAAGTACCGGTATAAGTTACAAATTCTCTTGAATCTCCTACAAGTTTTGCATCATCAAAATACTTCGCTATCTTTTCGCATCTCTTAGGATCTCCCGGAAGAATAACATACTCTCCCACGTCTCCTTTACCCACACCAATGTGGTATTCTTTTCCTGAACCTTCTGTATAATCAATCATTTGTACACACCTCTCTTCTACAGAAATAACTATATTATTATATCTTAATGCTCGCTTTTTCTCAATTTATATTTTTTAATGATGGAATCATCATCTGAAAGGCCAAGGTAGTAGGCTGTTACAGGACCTATTTCGTTGGTGATTCTGTCATATACATAATTCACATCTTCCATATTCATGCAGGTAAACATAATGTCGTTTGTTGCATTTTTTCGTACGTATTCGTTATAAAATTCCTTTGTAAAATTGTAATCTGCATATTCTTCATTATAAAGATCCGGTGCACCGAAAAGATGACAGATCTCGTGAGCGTAAACAGACGGCGGATTTAATACTCCGCAATCGTAGTTATACATGATCACGCTTTCAAAAGGCCATTCAAACCCATCATACCAAGGTCTGCAGCAGGTGTAGGCAAAATCCTGCTCTGCGTCAGTGTTAGCCACATAAACAAACAAAAGATTGTCTGCATCATACTTATCCATAACAGTATCTATATCTATGGCATAATCTACATATTCACCAACACCGTATATCATTGCATAGTCTATGTCATCATATCTTTCTGTGTAATCTCCTATATCCGTAAAATATGAAAGTTCCCAATCTTCCAGATAATCATAGATAAATTCCACGTCTTTTCCGTATTTTTTACAGTTTTCTTTAATGTAGTCCGTAGCAACTCCTATACTTCTGCAAACATTTTCGTAAGTTGCATTGTCTTCATCTGTTGTAAAGTTCCAAGGAAAGCGGTCCATGCTTACAAATACGGTCAGAATAAGGCATCTTCCCTCCAGATCTCCCGCAGTTCCATTGGTAAATGTTCTTTTCGGAACTTCCGTCGGAGCAGGTGTTACGGTAGCTTCCGCTGCTTTTGTAGGCCCAGGTGTATTTGTAGGTGTATTTGCTGCCGCCTTTGTAGGCTCAGGTGTACCTGTAAGCGTACCCACCGCCGTACCGGCAGGCTCCGGTGTTTCTGTTGCCACAGGAGTAGGGGTATAGCTTGGCCCCGTTTTTCCCCCGGTGTATTTTGAACCCTTGTATTTTTCTTCGCCACAGCCCGCAAACGCGGTGGAAAGCATGGCAACAACAGACAATATAATAATAAATTTTTTTGCTGTATTTCCGATTACTCTCTTTATATTTTCTCTTCTGATCATCATTTCTACTCTCTCTCCAAAAAATCAGTCCACAATGCCCTCAAGACCGTCGTCAATGATAATAGGATATTCGCTATTGCTGTCCCCGTCTTCCATCTTACGGAAATAAGCGCAAGCCAGGTCTTCTCCAAATCTCCCGGCAGTGTAATGCCAAACCGTAGCATCTCTCATATCAAGCCCCGCAAGCTTTGCGTAAGCCATTATCTCTGCCTCTTTTTCAGTGATCTTGCCTTCTCCCTTTTTAAGAATACCTGCCTTCATATCCTTAAAGAAGGTTCTGGAAAGTTCTTTGTATGTAACATCTCCTTCGTACTTATCCGTATCGTTTTTAGGTAAAACAACAAGAGCAGTGTCCTCATTAAATGCCCCTCGTATAAGATTAAGCACAAATTCCGACATTGTCATATTGTTAGCCGCTGCCGCCTTGCTAAGCTTCTCCTTCTCCTGAGTGGAAAGGCGAACTCTTATGTAATTATCTTTCATAATCAACACCTCCCTAAGAAACAAACAACTAAACGAGTAAAGTATAACATGTGTTATAACAAACCGCAAGAAGACGAAAAAAAGGGAATGCAGGATATGCATTCCCTTTTTTTCTGTATTCAAGCCTCACTCGTGAGACCCGGCGTGGAATTTGCGTCAACTTTTAGCCAATGATGCTGACACACTACAATTTCCAGCTTATTGCAAGCTCTCTGGAATCAATAAATCTCTTATAGATTCCGTTCTGTTTCATAAGATCTTCGTGTCTGCCCTGCTCCGCGATCTTACCGTC
>JAILFQ010000148.1 GCA_024697505.1 Lachnospiraceae bacterium | reverse complement strand
CGCCTACACCTACTTTAACGCCAACACCTACACTAACGCCTACACCAACACCGGCGGTTGTAAACATTACTTCGGTGGGAGACATCCTGATGCATGCCGCTATCTGGAGATTTTACAGGGACTTCTTTGTAAACTTTACGGAGGAGCTGGAATGGGGCGACTTAAACTGCATTAATCAGGAGACGATCCTGATAGATGGAAGTTTTGGATATACAGGGTATCCGAATTTTGGCACACCGTTTTATGTTGGAGATGTAGAGCTGGAATACGGTTATAATGTTATCTGCTGTGCCTCAAATCATGTAATGGATAAAGGTATAGAGGGAGTAAAGAGTACTCTCGGCTACTGGGGAGACAAGGATGCCTTCGTCCTGGGAGTGCATGCCACCGAAGAAGAGAAACACTATACCGTTACTGAAGTGAACGGAATAACTTTTGCATTGTTCAATTACACATACGGCACAAACGGCATAAGCGTGCCGGAGGAATACAGCTATATGGTGGACCTTGTGCCAAACGGTAAAAACAGCGCAAGAGAGAAGCTTTTGTCCGATATAAAAGAGATAAATGATGAAGTTGATGTTGTTATAGTTTTCCCTCATTGGGGCAAGGAATATACATACACACCTGTTGAGTCGCAGACCGAAATGGCTGCACTTCTAACAGAAGCGGGTGCGGATATCATCATTGGCACTCATCCGCATGTTATAGAACCGATGGAAATTATTACATCCGAAAACGGCAACGAGTGCATTTGTTACTATTCCATAGGGAATTTTATTCACGGACAGAACAAATGGGAAAGATGTCTTGGAGCCATGGCAAAGATAGTGGTTACAAAAGACCGGGACAGCATAAGAATCGATGCTTCTGCGGAAGCAAATGTATGTCAGCAGCTTAAATCCGGTGAAGACGGCTACACCTTTTGCCCTTACAAGCTGTCGGAGTTTAATGAGGACCTTGTAAAAAAGCACAGGCTCTATTCCGAAGGGCTTACAACGGAAAATCTTTGGAACTTATGGATAGAGGTATTTGGAAGCGAAACACCGATGCTTACTATTAATTATTAATATAGGGGCAAAGCAAATGATTCTTGAACAATTAAAACAGCAAAAAGATTTTACCGGTACGGAGAAGTTTATTGCAGACTATATTTTAGGACAAAAAGAGAGCTGTATCGGGATGACGACTGAACAGCTTGCAAAGGAAACCTACACCAGTAAGGCTGCAATTATAAGGTTTTGCAAAAAGCTTGGTTTTGAAAGCTACAGAGATTTTCAGCGCAGCTTTGACAGCGAGATTAAAGAAATGTACCGAATGAGCGTTTTGATGGAGAAGAATTCCATTGACGAAAACAGTTCGGTTTCTTCGGTGCTTAATGTGATTCCTGCAATTTACGATACTGCGGTTAACTCCACAAGAATGGAGATAGACGAAGAAGTGGTGAAAAGGGCAGCAAACAAGATAGTTAAGGCTCCTTTTGTAGAGATTTACGGGCTTGGAGTGGCTTACGATCTGGGAAATATCTTTGCTTTCCTTCTTAATTCCATTGGGATCAGGTCCGGTGCTTTTTGCGGGATCAACGACCACGCCATAGAGTCCAGAAGGAACGAAAAGAATAACGTGGCGATAGTGCTTTCTATGAGCGGAAGAAACCCCTACATTGTAAAGACCGCAAAGACAATGAAGGCAAACGGCTACTATACTCTGGGAATTACGGGAGGAAATGCCGGCGAGATAGAAAAATACTGTTCCGATTGGCTGAGGATTGCACACGGTAAGGGAAACATTACCCTTGCAATGACCACCGGTGTAAACGGCGCCACAGCCATGAAATACGTGCTGGATGTTCTCTTTGTGGCATCTATGGTGTTAAACTACGAAAAGAACAAGGAAAATGATGAAGATGCCATAAATTCCATGAAATTGTTCTATGATTACAATAAGAGCGAAGACTGAAAAGTATTCGTATAAATAACAAAATATTATTCGTATAAATAGCAGACTCAAAATCCTCAAAATGAAACAAAGTTTCATTTTGGGGATTTTTTATTTGTTAATTTAGGACCTATGTTCCCGAAAGCCTTGAAAATATTGAATGTGAGAGAATTGAATGTTATATTTCGCTCAACAAGTAAGGGAGATAATACGATGGGTTTCAGAAAAAACTTTTATTGGGGCGGTTCTGTTTCTTCCATGCAGACAGAGGGTGCCTGGCAGGAAGATGGTAAAGGACCTTCCACATACGACGACATAAAGATCTGTCTTGGCCATACGGATGCGTGGAAAACAGCAATAGATACCTACCACAGATACAAAGAGGACGCAGCCCTTTTTGAAGGCATGGGCTTTAACTGCTATCGTTTTTCCGTGGACTGGTCCCGCATTTATCCAACGGGGGAAGGGGAAGTTAACAATAAAGGTCTTGAGTTCTACGATAATTTTATTGATGAACTGAAGTCCAGGGGAATAGAGCCTTTGGTTTGTCTTAATCATTTCGACCTGCCTCTTGCTTTGTACGAAAAGTACGGCGGATGGGGAGACAGAAGAACTTACGAAGCTTTTAAAACTTATGCGGAAACGGTTATAGGGCATTTTAAAGACAAGGTTTTAATGTACATTCCATTTAACGAACAGAACGCGGCCATAGACCTTGCGGTAGGGCAGATTCCTGAGGGAGTTGGGGAGAGAGAAAGAAACATTTTAAAGGCAAAGATCTTCCACCATCATTTTCTGGCAAGTGCGGAAGTAAAGCGCCTGGCGGGGAAGCTGGCGCCAAAGGCCAAAGTTGGCGGAATGGTACATTTTATGCCGTATTATCCTTTTACATGCAAGCCGGAGGATGTACTGGCGGCCCAGGAAGCTTGCGAAAGACAGTGCTTCAGACACCTTACGGTTTTTGCAACGGGGAAATATCCTGAGGAGCTTTTAAGCGAGTGGAAAAAGTGGGGATTTGTTCCGACGTCCGAAGACCTGGAGATTATCCGCGGGGCGGTTATGGATTTTATTCCCCTAAGCTATTACAGGTCCGGAATTTCTACGGAAGAGAAGTTGCACAGCGATAAAGACAACCCATACCTTTTAAAAAGCGGGTTTGGATGGGCAATAGACCCGGTTGGAATAAGAATTGCGGTAAAGAGTATTTACGACCGCTACGGGCTTCCTGTTTTTATGATAGAGTGCGGGCTTGGGGCCGACGAGAAGCCGGAAGAACTTAGTAAGGAAAAACAATGGGTGTTGGAGGATGACTACAGGATAAAGTATTTTACATCCCACATCCTGGAACTTAAAAAAGCAGTGGAGGAGGACAGAGTGGACCTGATGGGCTTTCTTACCTGGGGCCCGATAGATATTCTAAGTTCCACCGGAACAATGAAGAAACGCTACGGCTTTATATATGTAAACAGGACAGATGAAGACGAGGCGGACATGGAGAGGTATTTAAAGAAAAGCTACTTTTGGTTTAAAGAGGTGATTGCGTCCAACGGAGCAATCATTGGGGGAGGCAAAACTGAACTTTAAATGAGGAAACTCATTTGAAATTATATGTAAAAAAAGGAGGGTTATACATGAAAAAAAGAATTATTGCAACTGTAATGATCATTGTGTTGGCAATGGGAATTTTGGGAGGTTGCGGTAAGAATGCAGGAGAAGCGGGAGCTTCCGGAAAGGATGCAGCTTCATCTGCCGCAAAGGGCTTCAAGGGACTTCCTGAAGTCGGAACTGTACAGGGAGAGGTAAATCAGCAGAAGTACCCGCTTTCGGAGGAGAAGATCACACTCAGACTTTGGGCACCTATTGCAGAGTCGCTGGGAACAATTTCCGACCCAAATGATGGCGAATTCTGGCAGTGGTACGAAGAACTTACAAATGTACATGTGGAATTTATAATGCCTGCGGTTGGAACAGAAAAGGATACATTCCAGCTTTTGTTTGCTTCTGACAATATGCCGGACATAGTAATGGCCTACGCCGACAGCTGCACTTACAAAAGAGGAGAAGATGCGGCAATAGAAGACGGCTACTTTGTAAACATTTGCGACCATTACGATTGCTGTCCTAACTATGTAAGCTGGCTTAAGGCAAACGAGGGCACAGGAAAATCCGCTTTTACGGATGCAGGTAACCTTTACGGTTTCTGGGGTATTACAAAGACTATGGGCGAAAACATAACAACAGACAGAGGTCTTTGCATTCGTCAGGACTTCCTTGAAAAAGTAGGAATGGATATTCCCAAGACCTATGACGAATGGACCGCTGTAATGAAGGCATTTAAGGAAGAACTTGGCATAGAAGCGCCTTTTTACACATCATACAAGGGTGTTGACTACGGTGAATTTATGGCAGGTTTCGGAACAGCACCGAAGTTCTACCAGAAAGACGGCAAGGTACACTACGGTCCTATGGACGATGAGTACCTGGAATATCTTAAGTTTATGCGCGACTGGTACGTTAAGGGTTATCTGGACCAGGACTTTTCCACAAGACAGTCTTACGGTGTTGCAGCAGATAATGATATGCAGTTAAACGACAAGATAGGTTCTCTTATCGATTTCGGTTCAAGACTTTCAGACACCTATGTCAAAAGAGGTGCTTCCAACCCTGATTTCTTCCTTGTTCCTTGCGAACAGCCGAAGAAGAGCGCGGATGCACCGGATCCTCAGTACAGAAAGCCGTCTGCAGGTGAAGACCATCTTTCCGGTACTGTTTGGACAATCAGCGCAGATAGCAAGTACAAAGAGATTGCAATGAAATGGGTTGACGGATTCTATGCAAGAGATATTTATCTTAACGCAAACTACGGTATAGATTCAGAAAAATATGTTGTATGGAGACTTGCGGATGACGGAGATCCTTACCATCGTATCCTGATCTACGACTTCCGTTATTCAAATCCGAACGGACTTGACTCTGCAACAGTACTTACAAAGTATTGGACAAAGAATCCTCCTCTTAAGTTAGAGGGCGCTTCCATCGAGCAGGCTGACGCAAACAAGCAGTCCGGTTACAAGCTCTGGTCCAAGTATCCTGCAGTTGCTTACATACCTGACAGAATTACGCAGACAACAGAAGAGGAAAGCGAACTTGCAGGCCTTTTCACAGATATTGAAACTTATGTTGAAGAATGTAATGTAAAGTTCCTTTTGGGACAGATGTCTCTTGATGATTATGATTCATTCAGAAAGACACTTAAAGATATGGGAATAGAAAGATGTATTGAGTTAAAGCAGGCAGCACTTGACCGTTACAATGCCCGCTAGGAGGTTACTTATGAGAAAGGCAACCGGCATCCCTTGCCAAAAATCAAAACTTGAGATTATAAAAACCGATTTTAAAAGAAACAAGGTGCTATACCTCCTTTTTCTTCCGGTTCTTGTATACTTTATTATATTTCACTATATTCCAATGGCCGGTGTTTTCATGGCATTTGAGGACTACCAGATTAAGAAGGGACTGTTCGGAAGCGAATTTGTCGGGTTTGCAAATTTCATTAAGTTCTTTCATTCGCAGTACTTTTTCAGAGTTATAAAAAATACGCTTTTGATCAGCTTTCTGGGACTTTTGTTTTCTTTCCCGTTGCCTATCATTTTTGCGCTTTGCTTAAATGAGGTGAGGAACAAGGGGTACAAAAAGGTGGTACAGACCATTTCCTACCTGCCGTATTTCATTTCGGTAGTGGTTGTTGTCTCAATCCTTGCGGACTTTACAAAGAGCAACGGAGCTCTTACAAAGCTGGCAGAATCATTCGGATGGGAGGGCGGAGCTTTAATATCCGCCCCCGAATGGTTCAGAACACTTTTTATAGGCTCTAATATATGGCAGCATTTGGGTTACAGCGCTATCATTTATATTTCTGCCCTTTCGGCTATAGACCCGGAACTATACGATGCGGCAAAAATAGACGGGGCGGGAAGATGGAAGCAGACGCTGCATATTACGCTGCCGGGAATTGCTTCCACCGTTGTTGTTCTTTTAATACTCAGAATGGGCTCCATTATGAGTGTGGGATACGAAAAGATAATCCTTATGTACAAGCCGGTTACTTACGAAACGGCAGATGTTATATCTTCTTATGTTTACAGAGTTGGTCTTATCCAGGCGGATTATTCCTACTCTACGGCGATAAACCTGTTTAATTCCGTTGTCAACTTTATTGTGCTGGCCGTGGCTAATAAACTGGGTAAGAAGATAAGCGGCACCGGTTTGTGGTAAAGGAGGCAGGAAATGACTAAAAGATCTAAGGGCGAGAAAATATTTGCTGTTTTCAACACTATTTTTCTTACCGGTTTATGTGTTATATTTATTTTACCTGTATGGCATGTGGCAATGGCATCCATTTCGGACCCGGGAAAAGTCTCGGCTCACTCCGGACTGGTGTTATGGCCGCTTGGTAAGGCAACTCTTGGTGGTTACCAGCTTGTAATGCAAAATTCGGCCATATTAAAGTCCTATTTAAACTCCTTAATTTATGTTGTGGGAGCTACACTTTTTGCTTTAACGCTTACAATTCTTGCGGCTTATGTTTTGTCGAGTAAAAACCTTTACTGGCAGGGGCTTCTTGCGGGAATTGTTGCTTTTACAATGATATTCAGCGGCGGACT
>JAILFQ010000345.1 GCA_024697505.1 Lachnospiraceae bacterium | reverse complement strand
TTAACAAAAGGACAAGTTGCATCATAAATCTCATGTCCTGTTGCTTCAAGTTCTTCCATAACCCTTTGTGAAACTCCATGAGACCTTACAATTACTATTCCTTTCGGCATTTCCTTTAAAACACTTATATCATCAATGCATACAACGCCTTTTTTCTCAAATTCGGCAATAACATCAGCATTGTGAATTATAGGACCAAAAGTATATACTTTTTTTCCGGTGGCAATGCATTCTTCAACTCCATTTACGGCTCTTTTCACGCCAAAGCAAAAACCTGCACTCCGAGCGAGAATTTTTTCCATCAATCCTTGCTTTTCTCCTTTATGATTTCTTTCATAATATTTGTAACTTCTTCAACAGACAGGTCGGAGCTGTCCAGAAGGACCGCATCTTCCGCCCTCTTTAAAGGAGAATTGGCACGATTAATATCTCTGAAATCTCTTTCCTCAATTTCATTTCTGATCTTTTCAAAATTACAATCTATTCCCTTTGCCTTAAACTCCTCAAATCTTCTTTTTGCTCTTACATCAACAGAAGCCGTAAGAAAAATTTTCACTTCCGCTTCCGGTAACACAACGGTCCCGATATCCCTTCCATCCATAACTACATCAACGGTTTTTGCAATATTCTGCTGCAATTCAACCATTTTTTCTCTCACCTTGGCGTTAACAGAAACTGCAGAAGCCATGTTTCCAACCTCTTGAGTTCTAATAAGGCCGTTAACATTCTCCCCGTTTAAATAAACAACCTGTTCTCCGTTTTCGAATCCAAGTCTTACATCTATCTTATCACAAAGATTTTCTATGCTGTTTATGTCATCAGGCTTTATACCGTTGTTAAGATAATAAAGTCCCATAGCCCTGTACATTGCTCCGGTATCAACGTATATAACATTCATTTCCTTTGCAAGTTTTCTTGCTATTGTACTTTTTCCTGCACCTGCAGGTCCATCTATAGCTATGTTCATAATACTCCTTTCAAAACCCCCTTAAATTGCATTTCCGGCCATATATCCCGAGGACCAGGCAATCTGTAAATTAAAGCCGCCGGTCAAAGCATCTACGTCCAGAACTTCTCCGGCAAAAAACAGTCCTTTAACGAGCTTAGACTCCATTGTTTTAGGAGAAATCTCATTTACACATACTCCACCTTTTGTAATTATGGCTTCCGGGTAATCTCTCAGTTTTACCGGATGAAACTCCACATCTTTAAATGTGTGAACGAGAGTTTTTATTTCTTTCTTTGAAATATTTCCAACCTGCTTTTGAGGTTCTATACCGGAAAGTTCAACTAAAGTTCCGGTCATGGATTTCGGAAGCAGTTTATCAAGCGAATTCTTGAATTCCTTTTTGGGATTTTCAGAAAAATCCCTAATGATTCTTCCCTCAAGCATTTCTTCATTGAGACCCGGTTTAAGGTCTAAATGAATCAATGGCATTTCTCCTCCTTTAAGAACTTCCTCAGCTATGTAAGAACTGGCAGAAAGTACAAGAGGCCCGCTGATCCCAAAATGCGTGAACAGCATTTCGCCCGTTTCAGTATACAGTACCTTCTTATCTTTTGTAAGTCTTATATTAACGTTTTTTAATGAAAGTCCCTGAAGATCCTTAGGAAAAGTCTCTTCGGTAACAATGGCGACCAATGATGGGGAAAGCTTTGTAACGCTGTGTCCACAGTCCTTTGCAAATCTATAACCGTCGCCGGTAGAACCGGTAGATGGATAAGAAAGTCCTCCGGTTGCAACAATACAGGCGTCTCCAAAAAATTTATCCCTTTCATTAAAAATAAGACCTTTTAAAACACCGTCTTCAACTATCAGAGAATTCACTTTGCTATTATAATGGATTCTTACATTAAGCCTTATAAGTTCTCTTTCCAGTGCTTTAATCACATCTGATGAATGGTCGGAAACAGGAAAAACTCTTTGTCCTCTTTCGGTTTTAATCTCAAGGCCAAGGCTTTCAAAAAAATCCATTGTATCCGCATTTGAAAAACTTCCTAATGCACTATACATGAATTTTGGATTTCTGACAATATTTTTTATAAAATCCGATGGGTCACATGCATTTGTAATGTTGCATCTGCCTTTGCCTGTGATATATACCTTTTTTCCGAGTTTTTCATTCTTTTCGAATATATGAACTTCGTGGCCGTTTCTGGCAGAAAAAACGGCAGCTATCATTCCTGCTGCACCTCCGCCTATAACCATTATTCTACTCATTTAAATTCCTTTCTTAAATATAAAATAAGCAGACAGCCTGTTTTTCTGCAATGCTATCTGCTTAAATATACTTCGTTTAAACCAAATGAATTATTTTCTGTAACATATGCCTCTCCATCTATCCTATATATAATGCCAAGATAGGTATCAAGGTTATCCAAAAGGCTCTGCCCGATTGCATCCAATATAGCATTTTCAACTGCTTTATCCGTACAGTTAACCGGTGGGGCATCCTTTTTAAAATCGACAACAACGTTATCACCTTCCGTAGAAGTATCATTTACCTCAATAAAGAAAGACTCATCTTCCATAGCGGCAATTACTTTGGAAACTATAAGTGCCGGTGTGATGTCCTTGTCTCCGTAAACTATAGCCTGTACCGCTTCTTTTTTTAGGGTGACCGAATTAAGAGAATAAATTCGAAGTACCGTTATCTTCTCTTGGGTTTCGGATATCTTCGGCGCTACAGATGGTGTTGGTGTCGGTGTTTCACGCGATTTGGAAAAAAGGGAGCAGGATGTAAAAAAGCATAAAGAGACCATACATAAAGCTAAAGCAATGATGTATTTTCTCTTCATTATGCATTCATTTTTTTCTCTTATTCTTCACAACACCGCTTATAATCA
>JAILFQ010000342.1 GCA_024697505.1 Lachnospiraceae bacterium | reverse complement strand
TACCTGCAAGAACGCCGTCTTCAGAGTAGTACTCGAAGTTTCTTCCTGCGAAAGGAGAACGGTGGATGTTCATTGCCGGAGCGTACCATCCGGAAATCTTGCTTGTGCCTGCAATCGCTTCATCAGCAACTGCTGCACCGTAATCTTCAACAAGTTCGATGTTCCATGTGGAAGCAACCACTACTTCGGAACAGTATGCACACCAGTCGTGGCCGAAATCCATGAAGGAAGAGAAGCCCTGAGGACCGTCGTAGTCCTTTGTGGAAATCTTTCCGATGGCTGTAAGCTTAGCGGTATTGTATGCGCCGTAGAAGAGGAGATCTCTTAATTCTTCCTGAACATCAGCATTTGAGAAATCAATCTGATCAAGAAGTACATCCCATTCTGCATCGTAGTAATCTTTACCTCTCATCTGAGAAAGGTCGTAGCCGCTGTTTGCAAATGTTAATTCATCATTGTTGTAAACCTTGGAAGATGTAACGTTTCCGAGGATGGAATTTGATTCTACGTTAAAGCCGTCTTTCTTGTCGGCATTGAAAGTTGCAAGGTATTTGCCTTCCAGAGCCTTTACGGTGCCTGCTGTAGGCTTTGTGTTCTTCCAGTTTGCTCTTGTAAGCATTGTAATTCCGGACTCGTTCATGTAGTCGGAAGATTCCTGGAATTTGTTTGTTGCTGCAACGAACTGTGCGTCTGCGCTAACCTGTACCTTTGCAGGTGTATTGGTTAATGTGCCGTCAGCTTCAAGAATCGCCTGACCGTCTTTTTCGGACTGTCTTGGGTTTGTATTGTCATACCATATTGTTGAACCCTGTGTGAGAACCTTTGAATCATAAGAATCATGTGAGTTCTTACCAAGGAAGATTTCGTATTCGCCCTTTTCAAGAACGTAGCAGCCTACTGTTCCGTCCGGGTTTGTTCTTGTGTAGCAGTAAGAAGCAAGATCTTCTGCATTGAATTCTACAGTAACTGTTTCAGTCTTACCCGGCTCTATAATGCCTGTCTTTGCAAAGTTAACAAGGTTCTTTGCGGATCTTTCGATCTTGTTTTCCTTGTCAAAGTCTGTGTAATCGGCGCCCCAGTAAATCTGAACCACATCTTTACCGGCAATTTTTCCGGTGTTTGTTACATCAACAGTAACGGAGATCTTGCCGCCGTTTGTGCTGAATTTTGTAATCTTCTGGTCGAAAGTTGTATATGAAAGACCATGACCGAACGGGAAGGTTACAAGGTCGCTGTAGTTTTCGCCTTCAGCTGCAGCTGTTTCGTAGTACTTGTAGCCGACATATATGCCTTCTTCATATTCTACGTAGTGAGCTGTCTTTTCACCGTCGTATACAGCGTTGTTGTATTCGAAGTTTCCAATATTTACGTAGGTAGGATCGTTAAAGAAATCCTTTGCATAAATATCAGCTGTCTTTCCGGAAGGATTAACATTGTTTACGAGAATGTCGCCCATTGAGCTGAAGCCCGTTGAACCCGGACCACCTACCCAAAGAATGGCATCAACTGCATATTTTCCTGACATGATGCAATCAAGCTCCATAACATTTGATGAGTTGATGATTGCAATGATCTTGGAAGCGCCGTTGTTTCTTGCAAATTCGATGGTGTCCTTTTCATTCTGTGACAATGTCAGATAGTGTCTGGTTCCGTCTGTGTAACCGTCACGCTTGATGTCATTGCCTTCTCCGCCGCCTCTTCCGATGAAAATGATGGTTGCTGCGCCGTTAAAATCAGCCTTGGCCGAATTGTAGATCGAAGGTTCGGCAGCTTTAAGTCTGAAGTCATTCTTGAACATACCGGAACCTGCGATTGCCGGCAATGTGCCTGCAGCTTCGGCAACATCTGCATCTTGCTGGTTCAGTGTGATCTTTTCGATGGAATCTACAACTGACAAGCCTGCATTTGCAAGGGCCTTCTGTGGTGTAATTATTGAAGACTTTGAAGTGTCAACATTTCCTGAACCGGAACCTCCGTAAACAGGCTCTTTATATGCATATCCCACAGGTGCAACCTTGTCACCCTTTGAAAGTGGAAGTGCATTGTTGTCGTTCTTCAAAAGAACGATACCCTCATCAGCTATCTTTTTTGTTAATGCTTCGCCGGCAGCTCTTGCATCGGCTTCAGAAGAATACTTTTTCTCAACATAATCTGTATCCCAGCTGTCCGAGCCCTCTGCTGCAATAACGTGCAGTTTGCCCTGTCCCAAAGCTGTATCAAGTGTGGTCGAGTACATGTTTGAAAGTACAGGAACCGCAATTGCAAATGCTAAAGCGACAGATGAAAGTGGTAAGAAGATTTTGGTAAACTTCTTTTTGGACATTTTTGCCATATTATTTCCTCCCATTAGAGTTTGTTTGAAAGTCGGAAATTATTTCCGACTTTGATGATTGTATTATATAGCAAAATTTTCCCGAGAAATTTTAAAAGGACAATTGACAGTTTTTAAGGGATAATTGGTAACTTTAACGCAGTGTAAGCAATCCCCCGCTTTAAAAGCGTAAGCTTTAAGCAATTGATTTTTCCATCCCCTTGTGGTAGGCTGAAAAGTAAAGGGCGGGGCATATTTACAGCAATATGCGCGCTAAAAAAACAGGGAGGAAAACAAAAAATGTGGAAAGATTTTAAAAAGTTTATTTCCAGGGGAAATGTTATGGACATGGCAGTGGGCGTTATCATTGGTGGCGCCTTCGGAAAGATCGTTACTTCACTTGTAAACGACATCATAATGCCACTCCTCGGACTTCTTACCGGAGGCATTAACTTCAGCGACAAGGTGCTGGTTCTTAATGATGAAGGAGCACAGCTTCTTTACGGTAACTTTATCCAGAACGTGATCGATTTCCTGATAATCGCTCTTTGTATCTTCTTTATTACAAGAGGAATCACAAAGGCAGGAGAGAAGCTCAGAAAGAAGCAGGAAGAAGCTCCGCAGCCGGAAGCACCAAAAGCTCCTACGGAAGCAGAACTTCTTACAGAGATCAGAGACCTTTTAAAAGAGAAAAAATAAATATATGAAACAAAATAAAAGCAGCTTGGACCTTTTGATCTAAGCTGCTTTTTTTGAGGATCATCCCTCTTAAATTATTATGTGTACCAATCCTAACAGGATGTAATATCGCTGCCTCCGGTTTTTGAACCTTTAATTGTTCCGATCTGAACTCTGCCAAGAGCGTGAACTCCGTTTGTTTTCTGCGTTGTTGTTGCTCTTCCGAGAGAAGAAACTTTGCCTGAATTTACGCTTGCTCTTCCGAGAGAAGATACACCGCCTTTTCCGACAGAACTTGCCCCGGAATTTACATTTGCATAAAAGTTAGCGCCGCCGCCTACTGTGTTTAAATCTTCTTCGTTAAGTTCATTGCTTGCATTTAAGTTTAAATTCTTTTTATCCATAATATTTTCCTCCTTAAAAGGTTGTTTTAAAAAAATAGGATTATATTAATCGGTTGTTTTGTGTTTTTAATAATTAAAATCATTGTAGCCTGGAAACATGCGTCTTATTACCGCCTTGTTTGCATCCGCCGGCAACCATGCCCAGGTTGTTGCATCTGCCGCCCGGAGTTTTCCGCATTCGCTGCAGGCAAGAATATAAGTCTTTCCGTCAGTACTTCTTCCCGCATATTCGTATGAATCTGTTGTGTTGTGGTCTGAGCCGCATTTAAAACCGCTGCCGCCGGCAACATTTTTAAGATCTTTATCACTTAGTTCGTTTAAATTTATGCTCATGTGCTTTCTCCTTTCGTAGGAGCTTATCTCTTACACCTTAATATACTCACTTAAAAGAAAAAATCCACGCGATTGGAAATGACTGTAACTTTTTTGTAGTTTGTTTCGTCTTATGTAGTGTAACACAAAAAATAACCCTTAGGGATAAAATACACAAAAAGTTTAGAATTAAGGAGGAAAAAATTATGAAGAAAAAATATGGATTAGTTGCCGCCGGACTTGCGCTTACACTTATGTTTACAGGTTGCGGAGGGGCCAAAAGCGATGCAGAAATGTCTTATCTCTCAAATGCATACATTACTACGGAGGATTCAAAAATGGCTATGGATGTGGCCTACGTAGATGGCGGTTTTGACCCCTTTGAGATTCCCGGTTTTGAAGACGGCTATAATACGGATGAGTACCAAACGATAAAGGAAAATTCTTTTCTGAAAGTAAGTCAGAATCCGCTTTCCACATTTGCTGCGGATGTGGATACCGGAACATACTGTAACTTAAGAAGGCTTATAAATGAAAAAGCAAGTCTGGACAATATTTCAAATGCGATCAGAACAGAAGAAATGATAAACTACTTCGACTATGAAGTGTCCGAAAACTCCGGAATATTCGGCCTTTCCTACAATATTGGGGCCTGCCCATGGAATGAAGACAACAAACTCCTTGTACTCACTCTTCAGGCGAATGCGGAAGAAAACATACCTGAAAAGGGAAACAATTTCGTTTTTCTTGTAGACACCTCCGGCTCAATGATGGGCGAGGACAGACTGGAACTTGCTGTAAAAGCTTTTAAAATACTTGCGGAGACCGTAACAAAAAATGACAGATTTTCCGTTGTTACCTACTCAGGTTCCTGGGATGTTTTGATCGACGGCTCAAATGATTACAAAAAGATAATAAAGGCCCTTGATAAACTTGAAGCAGGCGGCTGCACAAACGGTTCCGGCGGAATTACTGCAGCCTATGAATGTGCAAGAAAGAATTTTATTGAAGGCGGAAATAACAGAGTGATACTTGCTTCCGACGGAGATATGAATCTTGGCATAACTTCCACAGCAGGTCTTACGGAACTTGTGGAAAAAGAAAAGGAAAGCGGAGTATTTCTTACAACTCTGGGATTTGGTTACGGTAACTTCAGCGACGCAAACATGGAATCCATTGCAGATTCCGGAAACGGAAATTACTATTACATAGACTGTCTGGACGAAGCAAAAAGAGTGCTCTGGGAAAAGCTTTCCCAGACAACCGTTACAGTTGCAAAAGATGTAAAGTTCCAGATAGAGTTTAACCCGGCTGTAGTTTCTTCCTACCGTCAGATCGGTTACGAAAACAGACAGATGGCAGCAAGCGACTTTGACGACGACAAAAAAGACGGCGGAGAAATGGGCGCAGGCCAGCAGATCACAATAGCTTACGAACTTGTTATGGCAGACGGAAGCGAAGACAATACAGGAAACCTTAAGTATCAGGATTCTTCCCTTTCGGAAAAAGCAGCAAGCGGCGAAATCTGCACAGTATCCGCAAGATACAAAGCACCGGACAAGGATGTAAGTGAAAAAACCGATTTTGTGGTTACGGACACAGGTGTTAAAAATGAAGAGAACTTTAACTTTGTAGCAGGAATAATAGAGGTTTCCATGCTTCTTAGGGACTCCGAATACAAAGGAAATTCCACTTACGACAAAGCCTACAAGCTTGTAAAATCCGGTATGGGAAGCAATTCCTACAGAAAAGAATTTGCAGAGCTTATAAAGAAAATAGAAAAAGAAGAAGATGTATAAAAAATATCTGTGTAAAGTAAATGTAACAAACATGCGTTAAAAAAAATATCGTTCTCCGGTAAATAAGAATTGTATATTTTGTT
>JAILFQ010000312.1 GCA_024697505.1 Lachnospiraceae bacterium | reverse complement strand
TGTAAACAGGATCATTTTTATTGTATTTTATGCTGTACTTTTTATTTATGTTTTAAGCCAGCTCATATACTTTAAGACCTTCAGAACCATGTTCTCCTTTATGGCCATGTTTGGCGTAGGAGCAGATGTTCTGGAGTTTTCGGACACCATATGGGCCGGAATTAAGGACAATATTATTGCAATTATTTTGTTTATCTCCCTTTATGCTTTGACGGTGTTTTTAACATTTAAGGTGGCGGGCTTTGAAAGAATTAAAGGACGTGCGCTGGAAATAAGAGCTCTTGTACTTGTTCCCGCAATCGGGCTTTTTGCACTGCTTACAGCTTTTTACCATAACGGAGATATTCCCGCAGCCTTTGACGGAACCTGGAGAGCAGCTTCAGATACAGAGGAACTGGGAGTTTTCCTTTCTGCCGTAAAAGATGCGAAGAATGTGGCTAAGACCATGTCCGGCGGAAATTCTACGGATAAGGTTGCAAGGTTTGAAACAAGCCCTACGCCGATCCCTACGTCCACACCGCTTCCGACAAGCACTCCGGAACCGGTAAAACCCGAAGAGGAGGTGCATGAGCCGGATGTTACACCTACAGAGACTCCTACACCGACGCCTACGCCGGTGGACCGTTCACCGCAGATCCTTTACGATTTTGCTAAATTTGCGGATGCTGCTCCGAACGAAGATGTAAAAGAACTTCTTAATCTTCTTAACGAAGAAGAATATACTTACAAGAATGAATATACAGGCTTTCTTAAAGGCTATAATCTTATATTTATTACCGCAGAAGGTTTTGCACCTTATGCAATGAGTGAAGAGATAACACCTACACTTTGGAAACTCTCCCACGAGGGATTTGTGTTCAATAATTTTTACGATCCTTATTGGGAAACATCCACTTCCGACGGAGAGTTTATAAACCTTACAGGCCTTATCCCAAGCGGAACTTTAAGCCTTAAGCGTTTTGCCGGCGCAGGAAAAGACATGGGCTTCAGCCTTGGTAACAGATTCGGAAAACTTGGCTATACAACCTATGCTTTCCACAACAACACTTATAATTACTACGACAGAAATTTAACTCATCCTGCTCTTGGATATACATATATGGGGTATCTTAAAAAGGGTACAACCATTGATGATGTCCCGGAAGCAGAAAGAGCAATGATCTTAAGCGATTACAAGTGCTGGCCTAACTCGGACCTGGAAATGATGCAAAAGAGTCTTCCGTACTATATTAACGAAGACCATTTCCACACTTATTACATGACTGTAAGCGGACATTTTGCTTATACATTTACAGGTAATCGCATGGCCAGCAAGAACAAAGACGTGGTTAAAGACCTTAATCTTTCCGATTATGCAAAGGCTTACATAGCTTGTAACTACGAACTTGAACTTGCTGTACGTTACCTTGTGGAACAGCTGGAGGCAGCGGGAAAAATGGATAACACCCTGATAGTGCTCTGCTGCGACCACTATCCATACGGCCTTACAAGAGAAACAGACGACAATTCCGTTATAAGCGAACTTATAGGACATGAAGTTGAACCTGTTTATGAAATATGTAAGGAAACTCTTATAATGTGGACACCTTCCATAAAAGAGCCTATAATTGTGGATAAGTTGTGCGGTTCCGCAGATATAATGCCTACACTTTTAAATCTTTTCGGCTTTGACTACGATTCCAGACTCTTTGCGGGAAAAGACATCTTCTCCTCAAATGATGGACTTGTTATTTTTAACGACGACAAATACGCAACTTCGGAAGAGAGAAATAAGTACGGCGTAAGAGAACTTACCACATTTATGACGGAAGATTACTCTTATGACGCGGTTTCCCATTCCTTTACAAATTATAAGGATGGAGAAATTTCGCAAACAAGTGTTGAAAAATACATGGATTTGATTTACAAAAGAAAAAAGATATCTGAGGAAATCGTAAATCTGGATCTTTACAAATATCTTCCGGAACAGTAGTTTCCGGAACGGAGGAAGAATTTTGAAGGGCAAATACTTAAAAGGAATTATAATAACCGCTGCTCTTTGTGCGATCAGTTTTGCTACGGCTTGTGGAGCAAGCAGTATAGAGAGCGGAGTGGAGAATTTAATAGATACCGTAATAGACGAGGTTGTTGCTTCGGGTTCCGAAAATTTTGAAGATTCGGAAAAGGTAACGATTAAGTTTATTTCTCCTACACC
>JAILFQ010000291.1 GCA_024697505.1 Lachnospiraceae bacterium | reverse complement strand
ATAAAAGCAAAGTCATCCATCATAACAAGAGAATCTTTAATTCCCTTTCCTGAGGCTTTCTTGACCGCACCTTCAAGTCTTTCGTATTGTTCGCTTGAAAGTTCAATCTGTCTGCTTTGAAGTCTCTCATTGGCATGCTTTGAAAACTTAACGCTTCCGGAACTGCCCTTCGCTTTTTCAAGTATTTCTTCAAAGCTTGCTCCTTGAGCTTTAAGATCTGAAGCTGTTACCTTACCGGCGGTTTGGCTGTTCTGAACTTTATTTACCTGTGCATTTAAAAAAGATTCTTTAAGTTCTAAAGGCGACATAAAATCACTCCTTATTAATTACCTGATTCCGGTGAAGCTGTTGTATCATCATTCGTCTCCGTTCCTGCGCCCGTCTCTGTACCGGTTTCGGATGAAGTATCCGGCTCGGTTACAGTCTCTGTAACGTTAACATCCTTATCAGATACATTTTCTTCTGTTTGTTCTTCGGCAACTGCATTTTGCGTTCCGGATACAGATAATTTGTCATACAATTTAGCTGAGATCATATCAGAAAGAGCATCATAGTCTTCATCGGTAAGTTTGGAAACAGGGTCTTCGTTTTCAACATTTTCAATAATTTCTTCTTCATTTTCCGTTTCTGCTACAGTCGGATGTGAGTTAAATACTGTGATGGTGAGCTTATCATCAACAGTAGTAAAATTCTTATCATTAAATACAAGAGAAAACTTATAAGTACCTGATTCAAACTGCTGTAAAATGTCCGATTTAATTGTAACGGTATTTCCGGATAAAGTTACATAATCGGAAGAAAGAACCGCCTCACCGTAAAGAACAGCAACTTCTGTGGCTTCTGCAGGATCTTCGCCAAGATTTACATCAAATTGAAGATCCGAAGGTGCATCTCCGTCAAAAGTAAAATCTATTGCTGTATCAAGTGAAGGTTTATTCTTTTCGTAAAGATAATCCGAATCCACGACAGAATATAGATTTTCCATCGAATAAAGAGAACCGTTAACGGAAAACTTAGGTTCTTTTCCGGATGTGGATATAAAATCTACAATACCGGATTTTAAAGTTGTATTTCCGTTTACATCCTGAGTGGAAATAATAACATTTTTACCGATAAGCGAAAACATTTGAGACTTTTCTGTTGTTGAAGAAAGAGTCTGCAATTCTTCAAGCTGGGAAAATGTAGCGAGCTGTGAAATCCATTCTGTATTGGTTGTCGGCTCAAGAGGATCCTGGTTTTGCATTTCCGCAACAAGGAGCTGAAGGAAGGCATCTTTGCCAAGATTTGTGGTTCCTTTTGTCTGCTCTTCTTCCTTTGTTGAACTTACAGCTGTATTTTCAGGTATTTTACCGTCTACAACTTTTTGGATAAGATCACTCATAATATACCGGCCTTTCTTATGCTACATAGTTTACGGTAGAGTTACCGTCATCAATGTAAGCAAATGTATTATTGCTTGCACTTACATCTTCTGTGCTTTCTTCGTCAAATGAAAATTTCTTTTTGGATTTTTTTTCATCCGACTGATCATTTTTTCCTGTTTCTTCATCATTTCTGAACTTAAAATCTGATACGGTTACTTCAATCGAGTCAACCTTAAGTCCCTGCTCGCTAAGCTGTTGCTTAAACTGAACCAGGTTGCTTTCAATTGCTTCTTTTGAAAGCTCATTTTCTGTAACAAATTTAGCTTTCATAACACCGTTCTCCTGAGTAACCGTTAAAGATACTCTTCCGAGATGTTCAGGTTTAATAAGCATTTCAAGACTTGTAGAAGCTTCGGTAATGTTCACTTTTATCTTATCTAAAATCTGGTTTGCTATTTCTCTGATCTGGGCTGTAAGCTCTGTCCCTTCGACTCCGCTTACCTCCTTCATTGAATCTGTAAGATTGTTTAAAAACTGTTCTGCCGGTGCTGCGGTAAAATCCTGCTTTTCATCGGTAGAAGCTTTGCTCTTTGCATCAGAGTCAGCAGCAGTTTTAAAGTCGATCGTGGTTTCTTTTACATTACCTTCGTCATTTTTACCTTTTGATTTTAAAGACACATCATTTTTTCTGTCTTCATCTGTAAAGGTTTTGACATCTTCGCTCTTTTGTGCATCAACAGGTTTTTCTTCGGATTTATTTGCACCATTCAGTGCTAAAGCAAATGCACTTTCAAAAGTGTTTTTATCAATTCCGCTCGCTTCATAAATATCAGTAATTTTTTCCTGAAGATTTGTAAGCTGTTCCAGAAGTTCAGGGTCTGTTAACAAGTCTGACATCTCTTTTCCGGGTTTAAAAGCCATAAACAGTTCTTTAAGCGAATCCGGATTCAAAAGATCAAGATCAGACAAACCGAGTTCTTCCATTTTAACTGTCAATTCTTCTTCGCCAATGCCAAGCATCTGAACAATCACATCCTTAACATCTGCAAGAAGTGTTCCAACTTTCTCAATCACTTCTTCTGATGGAATATCATTGCTTTCTTCTGCTTTAGCAGTGTTCGTAAGAGAATCGGTTTCTTTGTTTTCAGTTTTTAAAACATCGGATTTGGATTCGGAATCGGATTTAGTTTCGGACTTTAAGGCTTCTTTTTCTCCGGTAAAGTTTGTTTTAATGTCTTCTTTTTTCATTTCATTTTTTGGTGAAATATTTTCAGAAGAATTAACATTGTTACCGGCAAAGAGCGTTTTTCCGGCCTGTCCCAAAAAAATATCAAAACTTCCGTCTGACGAACCTGTCTGCACATTCTTTGCAAACCCAAATTTTATAGATACATCATTTGGCATCTGCACATTTTGTGCCATCATATTAGATTTTCTCCTTTCCTTAATCAAAAGGAGTCCCTTCCTCTTTGATAAATTATTCTGTGAGGAGTTCTTCATCCATTTCGTGCATACGGTTGACGATACGGGCAGCGTAAAGAGTATCCATCTTGGATAAGATATCCGATACAGCCTGAGTCTTCATACATCTGAGTATATTACATACAAGATCGATATCACTTGTCATCTCAGATAAGATTTCAGCAGCCTGAGCAGCTTTCATCTTTGCAAAATATGCAGCCTGATTTTCAACCGTTTCATCTATAGCCGTCTGTCTTAAGAGTTCCTTATAGATTTCAGCGGCTGTTTCAGGATACATCTGAGCGTAATATTTAACATACTCTTCTGTTGAAGGAGCATTATCGGCATAAACTACGTTTCTGTCGAAGTCTTTTTTGATCTTAAGAAAAGCCTCATATTCTTCTTCATAATGACGAAGGGCATCCAGTTCCGTCTGCATTTCCTTCTGTCTTTCGGCGTAGTCATTGTTCTCCTCTGTAAGTTTATCGACCTGTTCCTCCAAAAACTTAATACGATTCATCATTTCTTCTGCAGTTTTGTATGGATAGCCGTTTTCATACGCCTGTTGTTCAATTGACACCTCAGGAAGAATGGCATTTAGATATTTAACATCTTTTATGTAAGGACGAAGCATTGAACCGACTCCGCCAACATCATTTTTAACCAAAAGCGCAAGTATAGCAAGCCATATTAATATAATAAGGAAAATCATGATAAAGCTGCCGAAGCCGCCTTTACCTTTTTTTTCTTTTGTCTCCTTATTCTTTGCCATGGTTTACTCCTCCTGCCGAACCTTTCCGTTTCCAAAACGAAATGATACAAGTTCGTTTATTTCTTTTTGCTCTTCTGCTTCTACCTCTCGTTTAAATTCCTCGAAGGCGTTCTCACGAAGTTTTTCCTGTATTTTTCTTTCTTTAATAGCTTCATCAAGTTTTATTCTTGCTATTTCAAGACTTTTTTTAGCCTGATTTATAACAACTATTTGCTCTCCGATTTGTATATCGGTCGTATGAATGGCATTTTCAACCAGTTCCAATTCTTTAACGTTGATCGTGGTTGCCATTTCATTTCTTTTTTGGTTTATATAATACTCTTTTTTTTCTTTAAGTCGTACAAGCCTTTCCTCTTCGTCCGCAACTTTTTTGGCGGCAAAGGAATATGCTGTTTTGGCCTGGTCTTCCAGTTTGAGCTTAATATTTAAAATTCCTTGCATTCTGTAGACGAACTTTGCCATCAGAACAATCCCTCAAGTCTTTCCACTGTCTCATTAAATGAAACATTTTCCATAGTCTCCTGACAAAGAAAAGCGTTTATGTCGTCAATTTTTTCTATCGCTCTGTCTATTTCTTTGTTTGAACCGGCCTTATAAGCGCCGATATTTATCAGATCTTCTGCATCATTATAAGTTGCAAGAACATTTTTTAATTCATTGGCAGCTTTTTTATGTTCAGGTGAAGCTATGGAAGACATAACTCTGGAAATACTCTGTAAAACATCTATTGCAGGATAATGATTCTTATGAGCAAGTTTTCTTGAAAGCATAATATGGCCATCCAAAATACCTCTGGCCGTATCTGTTATAGGTTCATTAAAATCATCACCGTCTACAAGTACTGTGTATATTCCGGTTATGGATCCTTTCGCTGTTTTTCCGGCTCTTTCAAGAAGTTTCGGCATTTCGGCATAAACACTTGGCGGATATCCTCTTGATACAGGAGGTTCACCGGAAGCCAATCCGATTTCTCTTTGAGCCATTGAAAATCTGGTAAGTGAATCCATCATTAAAAGCACATCTTTACCCTGGTCCCTGAAGTATTCTGCAATTGCAGTTGCTGTCTTGGCGGCTTTTTTTCGAAGTAAAGCAGGCTGATCGGATGTGGCGCATACCACAACAGACCTTTTAAGGCCTTCTTCACCAAGGTCTCTTTCCATGAATTCCTTTACCTCTCTGCCTCGCTCTCCGATAAGAGCAATAACATTTATGTCTGCTTTTGTATTTCTTGCAAACATTCCGAGAAGTGTACTTTTTCCGACACCGCTACCGGCAAAAATACCGATTCTCTGCCCTTTCCCGAGAGTTAACATACCATCAACCGCTCTTACACCAAGCGATAATTCCTGGTCTATAAGAACTCTTTCCATAGGGCTTGGCGGCATATTTTCAGACTCACATGTATCTGTTGTTTTGGGAGCAGGAAGACCGTCCATAGGTTTTCCTATTCCGTTTAGCACTCTTCCCAGAAGTTCCGGACCGGCAGGAATTTTATAAGACTCATTAAGACTTTCCACCAGATCTCCGGTCTTTATTCCATTAACATCCTCGTAAGGCATAAGAATGATCCTGTCATCCCTAAAGCCGATAACTTCACAAAGAATTTCATTACCTGTTCCGGAAACTAAAATACGGCAGGTATCATTTACTTTAACATCCGGTCCTGTAGTGGCTTCCACAGTAAGACCGACAACCTTGGATACTTTACCGTATGTCTTTATAAAATTGTCTTCCCCAACAGAAAGAAATTTTTCAAAATTCATAATTCGCCTTTATTATTCAGCTGTTGAAATAAGAGCAATAGCATCATCAATGCCTTTGATTGCTTGAGGAATACCACACCAGACAACCTTTTGATCGTTTTCCAGTCTGATATCTCCGGGCTCTAAATCAACATCTGCTTTAAATCTTAATGTAATCTTATCCGAATATTTTTCAATATAACCTTCAAAACTCTCCGAAAGATCCTCAAAATCAACGGTAGACATAAATACCGTAAAGGATTTTGATTGCGTATCCTGTCTTAAAGCTCTGTCCACAAGATATAAAAGTATATCTTTGTGGTTTTCATAGGTTATTCCCGTTATTTTTCTTACATATTCAGAAAGAATTTTAACAAAGGCAGGCTCCAACTCAGATACCCGCCTTTCATATTCTTCTTCAAGCCTTCTTTTTTCACTGTCAAGTTCGTTTAAACGAGCTTCTTCTTCTCTTTTTGCTTTAGCAAGTCCTTCCTCATAAGCCTCACTTGATGCAAGTTTTATGATTCCTTCTTTGGCAGCTTCAGCTTCCGCTGTTGCTTTTGCAATTATTCCTTCCGCCTGATTATTGGCATCTGCAATGATAGAATCACACTCATTTCTTGCAACAATTCTCATTTCTTCCGCAATTTCCGAACGAAGTTCCTCTTTTATCTCAGCCCTAAGAGTTTCCAGATCTACACCGGCAGGGATTTCTTCGTTTACAGGCTGCTCACTTGTATCTTCAAGTTCTTCCACCGGTCTTGCAGCTATTCCTTGAACAAAACCGTTATTCAGCTTTTCTTCCTGCATTTCAAGGCTTGCATATCTTTCCGGACTGATAAGATCTTTAAGATGATTTGCTATATCTTCCTCTCGTTCGGTAAATTTGAGAGGTTTAACTTTCTCAGCATCATAAGAAACGCTGTAAGCCTTAATCAAATTACTAGACAACGAGTTCGTCACCTCCGCCCCTTGCAATTATAATTTCGCCGGAGTCTTCAAGTTTACGTATTACATTAACAATCTTCTGCTGAGCCTCTTCAACATCCTTCATACGTACAGGTCCCATATAATCC
>JAILFQ010000135.1 GCA_024697505.1 Lachnospiraceae bacterium | reverse complement strand
CGAAATACATGAAGAGTGCGGTGTGTTTGGCGCATACGATATAAAGGGCGGAAATGTTTCCGAAGACATATATTACGGTCTTTTTGCCCTTCAGCACAGAGGTCAGGAAAGTTGCGGTATTGCGGTAAGCGAAACCGAGGGTCCTAAGGGTGTTGTAAGGTCTGTAAGAGATATGGGCCTTGTAAACGAGGTTTTTACACCTGCAAAGCTGGAAGGTCTTAAAGGAAACATTTCCGCCCTTTATATCGTATGCGCCAAACACACCGCACTCTTCATGTATTTCGTCCGAAATATAAGTACTTACATTTCCGTATGCCATTAAACTATCTCCTGTCTCTACCACATATATTTTAAACCCGGCATATAATATGAACAAATAAGGTGCACAAATATGTTGTGCACCTTACAAATATTCTTAAAGTCCAAGTCTTTTAAATACTTCTTTGTATGCATCCTCAACATTTCCCATATCTCTGCGGAAACGGTCTTTATCAAGCTTTTCGTGAGTCTTAATATCCCAAAGTCTGCATGTATCCGGTGAAATCTCATCGGCAAGGATTATCCGGTCGTGGTATCTGCCAAATTCTATCTTAAAGTCTATAAGCTCTATACCGCATTCCTCGAAGTACTTTAAAAGAACTCTGTTAACGGTAAAAGCATATTTCTTTATCGTATCGATCTCTTCTCTTGTAGCAAGTCCAAGAGCAAGTGCATAATAATCATTAATAAAAGGATCTCCGAGAGCATCATCCTTATAGGAGAACTCAATTGTAGGGCACAGAAGCTTCTTTCCTTCTTCAATTCCAAGTTTCTTGGAGAAACTGCCTGCTGCCACATTTCTTATAATAACTTCAAGCGGGACGATAGAAACCTTTTTAACAAGCGTCTCACGCTCACTAAGTTCCTTAATGTAATGAGTAGGAACTCCTTCCTTCTCAAGAATCTGCATAACATGGTTGGACATTCTGTTGTTGATAACACCCTTTCCAACGATAGTGCCCTTCTTCTGGCCGTTGAATGCGGTGGCATCATCCTTGTAGTCTACAATAAGTGCATCCGGGTCGGATGTGGCAAAAACCTTCTTTGCCTTGCCCTCATAAAGCTGTTCTAACTTTTCCATTATTTTAATCGTCCTTTCCGAAGTAAAACTTCAAAAGATCATGCCAATAAAATAACATTAACAAGGCTAATAGTAAAATAAGAATTGCTTATGTAATTTATAAAAAAGTCCGATCAGATTCTCCTCATAAGGCCTTGCAGATCCTCTACGGAGAAATTGTATTTTTTATCGCAAAACTGGCATCTTACCTCAATAGGTTCGCCCTCGTCTATCATCCTCGCAATTTCTTCTTTTCCGATGCTGATTATGGCTTTTTCTACTCTGTCTTTTGAACAGTCACAACGGTAGGAAGGCTCATATTTCTCAAGGATTTCAAGCCCCTTCCCCGCAAAAATGTACTCAAGGATCTCTTCAGGTGTCATTCCCTCGGAAAGAAGAGTGGTAACGCTGGTTACCTCCGTAAGTTTCTTTTCCAGGTAGGATATAAGCTCCTCGCTTGCAAATGGCATAAGCTGAATAATAAAGCCGCCCGCACAATTTACGGTATTGTCTTTGTTCATGAGAACGCCAAGAGCCACAGATGATGGCACCTGCTCGGAGGCCGCGTAGTAGTAAGTAAGGTCTTCCGCAATCTCTCCGGAGATAAGATTTACTTCTCCCACATAAGGCTCTTTAAGCCCAACATCTCTTATGACACGAAGAATGCCCTTTCCAACGGCACCGCCGACATCCAGTTTTCCCGCTTCCGAAGCCGGAAGCATAACAAGAGGATTGTTTACACAGCCTTTAACGGAAGCATCCGCCTTAGCCGTAACCGTAATACCGCCTATCGGTCCGTCTCCTTTAAACTGTATGGTAAGGGTATCATCTTCTCCCTTCATCATGCTGCCCATTATGGCGCCGGCAGTAAGGGTTCTTCCAAGAGCCGCTGTGGCAACCGGACTTGTTTCGTGGTAAACTCTTGCAGTCTCCACAAGTTCTCTTGTTGTGGCAGCAAAAGCACGTACCTGTCCTTCTGCCGCAGTAGCTCGAATAATATAATCTTTCATTTTAATAAATCCTTTTTTTTAATCCCTTAAAAGTTCAAACAAAAGATCAAGAGTAACGTCTACAATATTGCTGACAACAGTCATAAAGATATTTTTGGCTCTTACATCCAAAAAAGCCGCTTCCGTAACCACAGCATCCACGCGGGTGTCGTGCAGGTCTGTCGGAAGTCTTTTTTCTGAAAGCTGCTTTTCAAAACAAATGCCTATTCTGTATGGTTTAGACTTTTTATGTCTTGAAAGATACTTGTCGTAATAACCGCCGCCGTATCCTATTCTGTTACCGGACTTATCAAATGATGCACCGGGAAGCACCATAATGTCCTTTCTTGTAGGAACAATAAGGTCTTCTTCTTTTCCCGCCGGCTCCGGAATGTCTTTAAAGCCCGGTTTAAGGTCTCTAACCGATGAAATCCTGTAGAATTCCATTTTTCCATTTTCAAGCACCTTTGGTATTGCAACAGTTTTCCCTGCTTCCAAAAGTCTTTCGATCAAGACGTCTGTGGAAACCTCAGTTTTAACAGAGGCAAAAAGAAATACCCTGTCCGCAGCTAAAACACGTTCATTTTCGATAAGCTTGTCTTTAATGGTTATGGATGCCTTCTCACGTTCATCCAGACTCATTTCGTTCCTGATCTTTAAATAATTCTTTCTAAGTGTACTTTTTCCTTCGCCCATAAGTGTACCCCCAAGTTGTTAAAAATACATC
>JAILFQ010000247.1 GCA_024697505.1 Lachnospiraceae bacterium | reverse complement strand
TACAATAACGGCGGGGCCCAGTTTATAAAGTGTATAGAAGCGGAGCTTTTTAAAGGCAGGGTAAAAAAAGTTGTTACATGGGTCGCTTTCGGCTTTCTGGGACTTTCCGTTATTTCCAACGTTGTTGGCTTTATTACAGGCGGAGGAGCAGTTTTAACCGCATGGCTCGGCCTTCCTTCCTGGCTTGGAATGCTTATCTATTATGCCGTGGCAGCTCTTGTTGTTTTATTTGGAATGAAACTTGTGGGAATATGCGAAAAGATCTCTGTTTTTGCAATGATAGGAGTAATGGTAGTGCTTTTTGTGGCAACCCTCATTAATGAACATACAGGCTTTGTAAATACTTTTGTGGCACCTTCAAACATAGTTGCCCTTTACAGCATGATAGCCTTTTCTCTTTCGGCTGTAATGAGTGTTCCACAGGTGGTAAAAGGTCTTGAAGGGGATGCAAAGAAGATACGCGCATCCATTGCCTTTGGAAGCGGGATAAATGTGGGACTTATTGTATTAATAACCTTTATGACGCTTTTTGCCTGCGGAAACAAGGTAACAGGAGACGGAGCCCTTGTGGACCTTTCTTCCAAACTCGGAGGATGGGTAGGAACCATAGGTTTTATATTCTCCCTTCTGGCTCTTTCAACATCATTTTGGGCAAACACCCTTAATTTAAGGGATATTATAAATGAGCAGACCAAGTGGGGCACAAGAAAAAGCTATCTTATTTCTTCACTTCCATGTTTTTTGATTGCTTTGTTGGGCTTTTCAAACTTTGTCGGTTTTACAAGAATAGCAAGCGTTATCCAGGTGCTTACCGGCATAGGTATTATCTGCGCCTACCACAACACCAGAAAAAAGAATGAAAGCTCCGACATATGCGGAGCCTTCGGAAAGTTGCCTTTTCAGATAATTGTATGTGTTAGTTCGGTTCTTGCAACCGTGGGTGCACTGGCAAAGGTGCTTTAAACAATTCTTTCTGAAAAATTATTGACAAACGATAATTTTATGCTATTCTAATTATCGTAAAACAATAATTTTAAGGAGGAGTTATGAAAAGAAAAACTTTAATCATTTGTCTTATATCGGAAATAGTACTTGTGGTTGCTCTTGCACTTCTGGCAAAAAGATTTCCTGCCTATTTTCTTAGTATATATGCCTTTCCTTTTGCGCAGCTTGCTGCCGGAATAGGAGCCCTGTCGGAGATGGGCGGTTTCTTTAACGGGATTGCAAGTCTTTTGTGGATAGGAGCGGGGCTGATACCTGTTGCTTTTGGACTTAGGCTGAAAGGCGGAAGAGAAGTACTTCCGGAGAAAATATCATTATTTGTTCTTGGGGCGGTTGTTGTTTTTGTTTTGTACGGAATGACAAACCCGGGCTTTCATACAAATCCGTTGCTTGCGGGCTCTGAAGAAGCCTTATCCACGGCAAGCGGAATACTTTCCATGGTGGTCTGGTCTTTTGTTGTTCTTTCTTTGGTCCTTCATATAGTAAGGCTTATGTCCGGGGGGTCAAAAAACGAACTTATTGTAATTGCGGGGAAGCTTATGACCGTTTTTGCATTTATACTTGTGGCGGCGGCTTCTTTTAATCTGACGGAAGGAATTACAAGAGTATTTGTGAAAGAAGCTTCGGGACTTGATAAAACCATAGAATTTTTAAGAACTTTGGTAAGCGGTGTTCCGATGTTTTTGGATATTTATATACTCCTTTCCGTAAGAGAGGTGCTTAGAATTTCCGCTTATGAAAGTGCAAAAGACCGCACACAGGATAACTTTTCAGAGCCTGAAGAAGAAAGCACCGAAAATGATATGAGCCAAAATCTTGTAAAAGCCTCAAATAACTTAAGCAAAATCTGTTGTCTTGCGTTGGAAATTACCGTAGGAGTTACAGCTTTCTTTAATCTTATACAACTTGCTGTGGCAAGAAGTATTTCCAACGTTAATATCACCGCAAACATACCGGTTATAAGTATTGTATTTATTGCCATAGTCTTGCTCCTGTCCAGGCTTTTGGCGGAAAACAGGAAACTGCGTGATGATAATAACTTATTTATATAACGGGGTAGAAATATGGCAATAAGAGTTCATTTAGAGGATATTTTAAAAGAAAGAAATATGACATCTAAAGAATTATGCAAGCTTATAGGAATTACCGAGGCAAACCTTTCCATATTAAGAAGCGGAAAGGCAAAGGGTATAAGATTTGCAACGGTTAACAAGATCTGTTACTACCTGCAGTGTGATGTGGGTGATATTCTTAAGTTTGACGGAGAATTGGAGGAAGAAGATGAAGAATAAAAAAATATATATATTTGTAAGCCTCATCCTTTTACTTGCTTTTGTTCTTGGGGCAACTTCGCTTATAAAAGTAAAAAACGTTTCGGCGTCCAATGGTAATGATAAAGCCGCACTTGTAGGCATTTTTATTACAACTGAGCGGATTTCTGCTTTCGATTTTGAGGGATATGTAAAAGATTACGGTAAAAACATAATCAACGGAGAAACCGGGTCTTTTGTCTCTGAGGATAAGTATGCCGGAAGAGTATACGGAAGAATTGAAGAGGGTAATTGTATATTTGAAGGATATGAGGATACAAACGGAATCTTATTGGTGGAAGCAACCGTTAAAGACGGAGACGAAGCATACTATACGTCATTTATAAGCGGAGATATAAACGATGCAAAAACAGCTATAAATGTATCTGATAATGAAAGCAGATTGGAAATGTCCGGGACTGTATATGTGGTTCCGAGAGAAGATCCGTATACTTTCTTTGTAAACCCGGTTTTTCAGGATACGGAGGGAAGGATTTACCTTGTTGAAGGAAGTTGCAGCGGCTTTTCTTCCATGCACACCGGTTTTACCGGTAAACTGGCTTTAAATGAAGAAAGTACAATAAACATTGCCGAAAACGGAGAATACAAAGAAAAGAAGTGCTCCTGCAAATGTGAGGTAACGGTGAATTTTTTAAGGGAGGATAAAAATATTAAGATCCTCCAGTTTGACGAAAACTCCAACCTGCTTAAAGAGGCGTCTTACAGCGCAAATGAATGCCCGGAGGAGATAGTTACGGCCGTGGGAACTGCCTATATTGTTGCGGAAAAATATGACGGTGAAGAAGTAAACAGAACTTTGTATGAAAAAAAGGACAACTATATTACCACCTTTACCGACAGGGGCGATGGAATCTGCAACGGAAAACAACACAGTATAAACTGGGGAAAATAAAATGGTACATTTAGGCTATTTGGTTTGAAGAATTGGGTAATGTATGATACACTCCTTTTATCGTATTTACAGTGGTTGATACCCGAACAAAGTTTAGATGCACAATGGTAAAAGGAGAGAGTATCAAATGAGGAAGTTTAGAAAAAGAGAGTTTATAACAGCGGGGTTAGTTGTTGCACTTGTAGTAAATTTTTCTGCGTGCAGTTTAAGTACACTGGACAAAAGGGTTACAGATGTTTTCAGTGATATTGAGGTTAGTAACGGTGGTACTGTAACGCCTGTTCCTGTTACAAGTGTACCGGAGCAGTTACCTACGGACACACCAACGCCGGTGCCAACGGATACGCCAACACCGACACCGTTGCCGACAGCCACGCCGACGCCTGTGCCTACCGACACACCAACGCCGGTGCCAACGGATACGCCAACACCTGTGCCAACGGATACGCCAACACCGGTTCCAACGGATACGCCAACACCTACGCCGTTGCCTACCGACACACCGACGCCAACGCCGTTGCCTACCGACACACCGACACCAACGCCGCGGCCTACGGATACGCCGGCACCAACACCTACCGACACGCCGGCACCAACACCTACCGACACACCGATACCAACACCTACAAACACACCTACACCAACAAATACGCCGACACCGACAAATACACCGACACCTTCGCCTACACCGGTGGATACCCAGGCACCGTTCTTCCTTTCTTTTAAATCTGCGGAGTTTCTTGCGGGAACGGCTTTTGATATACATAAATACATAAGCTACGTGGATAACTACGACAGAAATGTTGAACTTACGGTAGGCGGAAATCTGGATATTAATGTTGCCGGAACTTACAAGCTTCCGATAACAATAGCGGATGATGCGGGGAACTCTTATACAAGAACAATGACGGTGGATGTTTTAAATGCAAAGCCTACAGCGGGGCCTACAACACCGCCGAAGTATGAACTGTTTGACGATTTTAAAGCCAAATATAAAAATGACAACACTGCAGTCGGAATAGATGTTTCCAGATGGCAGGAAACCATAGATTTTGAAAAAGTTAAAGCAGCCGGCTGTGAATTTGTAATGATGAGAATCGGCGGATACGACAACGGCTCTTACTACACAGACAAGTATTTTAAAGATAATATTGCCGGTGCAAAGGCGGCAGGCCTTAAAGTGGGAATCTACTGGCATGCGGAAGAAGGAAGTGCCGAAGAAGTAAGAGAAAGCGTTAATTATCTTGTTAAAGTGCTTAACGGAGCGGAACTTGATTTCCCGATAGCTTATGACTGGGAAGACTTTATAAACTTCGAAAACTACGGAATGAACCTTATGGACATTAATAATAATTTCGATGTATTTTCCGAGGAACTTAAGTCCCGTGGCTATGTTGCGTGTCTCTACGGCAGTAAATACTACATTGACACTATTTGGATTGCTGAAAGAGAAGAACCTGACTGGGTTGCCCAATATGCTTCAAAGACAACCTACACAGGAGAATATTTTATGTGGCAGCATTCTTCTTCCGGAAGAATAGATGGCATAAAAGGGAATGTGGACTTGGATGTCCTTTATAAAAATATTGAATATTCCAAACAAGCAGGGCCTGTGGGCTGATATGGTACGGAAATGAGGTATAAAGTTATTTATATTGTACTATCAGATTGTATTTGGATGACTTGATTTTTGTACAGATGCCGGGGGAGAGAGACTGAAGAATTATGAAGATAACTTATTTGGAAATGTTTTTGTTCATTACATTGATCTGGGTTTTAATAAGAGGGATTTGCTATATTAAAACAAAGAAATTTATACCTTTAAGGGAATTACAGCTCTTACTTGTTTATGGCTGCATAATTATAGTTTCCAGGTTTGTGTATTTTCCGCTTAGCGGAGGTACTCTGAATTACGATCCCGATCTTATATTCCCGCTTCAGGTAAACCTGCGACCTTTTGAATTCCTTTTGGAAAGGTACGACGGATGGCAGATAAACATAATAGGAAATATTCTTATGTTTGTGCCGGTGGGCATTGTGTGGCCGTGCTGTTATAAGAAACTTAACACGGTTTTAAAGGCTTTTGCCGCCTGTGTAGGTTATACTTTGTTTATAGAAGTTACACAGCTTTTTCTTTACGAAAGACACAGTGATGTAGACGATATTATTCTTAATTCCATTGGCGGCCTTTTGGGTGCTTTAATTTACTTTTTTGTTAAAAGAATTAAGAGAAAAAGCGCAAAATAGTTGTGTAAGGATGACAAAAAGCCCAAAAAAGGTTATTATTTAAAGAGATATACGCTCCGCGAGCGAATCTTGAATTGATAAGGATTGCATAAAGCAGATCCTTCGGGGGGTAGAAAAAATGAAAAGTTGGCGTTTTAAAGTGAATGTGCCGAACATTCTGTTTTTAGTGTTCGCAATTATGCTTAATTTAGTTGGGTATCTTTTCGCAAGTTTATTAAATCTGCCCTTGTGGCTGGACAGTATCGGAACTTTTCTTTCCGCAGTGTTCTTGGGTCCGCTTGCAGGGGCAATTACCGGTGGATGCTTTAATTTAATAATGAGCATCTTTGAATTTGATTTTTTATGGTTTACTCCTGTAAGTATTATTGGCGGTTTGGCAGTAGGCCTTCTTTTTCCGAGAAACAGAAAATACGATTCTTTTACAATCATTGGAATTGCGCTTGTTACCGGCATTATTATGACGGCGGTTTCAACTCCTATAAATATTCTTGTTCATGACGGATATACAGGCAATGAATGGGGCGATGCCCTTATGGATATGCTTGCTCCTTCGATCAAAAGCAAGATTTTTTGTTCTATCCTTGGCAGTCTGTTTGTTAATATGCCGGATAAGGTTCTTACAATTCTCATTGCCATGTCTTTGTACTTTACATCCAAGCTTTTAAAGAAAAAGCGGGATGCGAAAGGCAATTCAAAAGGAAACTCAAAAGCGCTCATGCTTTTATTATTGGCTGCTGCTTCATCATTTGTGTTTCCGGGTGAAAAAGTCAGCGCAAGTGTTCCTTTTAATCACGATTTTTCCCAAAAAACTTATGGCAGACAGGACGGCCTTGTTTCAACCGAAATAAATACCATTGTTCAGACAAAAGACGGATTTATCTGGGCAGGGGCTTACTCCGGTCTGTACAGACATAACGGTAACGTTTTTGAGCAGTTTATTCTTGACGATAAGATTTCCAATGCAATGTACCTGTTCTGCGACAGTCTTGGAAGACTCTGGGTCTGCACAAATGATGCAGGCATTTTTGTTTACAATGTTAAGGATTATACAGGCGATTATATTACTGTGGATGATGGGCTGCCGTCAAATTCCGTTCGTATTGTCTGCGAAGATGACAATAATAATTTCTATATAGGTACCAGCGGAGGTTTTTGTGTATACAGAGCAGACGGAAGCATCAGGGCTTATGATGAAGAAATGGAGCATGCTTCCGTTTATTCCGTGGATTATCTTGGAAACGGTTATGTTACCGGGGTTACAAGAGACGGACTGCTTTTTATTTTAAAAGACGGGGAATTGATACATTCAGAAAAAAACTCGGATTCCGAAAACTTTTTCACTGCTGTGTGCGGAGGAATGAACGATGAGCTTGCAGTAGGAACCTCCGGCTCTGAAATTATTGTATTTACCATGGAAAAGGACGGATCCCTGTTTTGTAGCGAAATAATAGACATACCTGAAATAAACTATACAAATTCGATTTATTATGATGAGCACAGAAACGGATTCTTTATTGCCGCGACCAAGGGCATGGCCTTTTTGGATGAAAATTATATCTATTCCACAATAGAAGGAGATAGTTTTGACTCTGCCATTTCCCAGATAATTACGGATTATCAGAATAATATCTGGTTTGCGTCTACTAAACAGGGCGTTTTTAAGCTTTCTGAAAACCCCTTTAAGGCACCTTATTTTGAACTCGAGGATGCGGCAAACTGTATAATAGAAAGAAACGGTGAACTTTATATAGGAACAGACTCAGGTCTTTTTGTGTACGAAGAAGAGATATTTGCGAGTGTTACGGACGACATTACGGAATACTTTGAAGGCGTAAGAATAAGAAATATAATGAAGGACCAAAACGATTTTATATGGTTTAGCACATACGGAACACAGGGGCTTGTACTTGTTTCTCCGGACAACAAGATTGTTCCGTTGGAGGTAAAAAACGGCTTTCTGGGAAACCGTTTCAGGTTCTCATTGGAACTTAATGATGGAAGTGTTCTTGTTTCCTCCCAGCTTGGTCTTACGTTTGTTGAGGGTTACATACCTACGGTAACCCTGGGTATAGATGATGGCATAACTTCACAGATACTTTGTGCTGTGCAAAGGGAAGACGGCATAATACTTGCCGGTTCCGACGGCGGCGGTATATATGTAATTAAAGACAAAAAGGTTATTGGAAACATAGGCGGTAACGAAGGTTTGTCTTCTCTTGTTATATTAAGGATAATTCCGGTGGAGGAAGGATATATTTATGTTACAAGTAATGGCCTTTATTATGGAAACGGCGGTTACTATGCAAGATATCTTAAAAACTTCCCTTACAGAAACAACTACGATATTTTTGTTACGGAAGACGGTCGTGCCTGGGTTTCTTCAAGTGCCGGTATTTATATTGCCAACGTAGAAGATATCATTCTGGATGAAAGCTACAATTATCTTCTCTTAAACCATAACAGAGGCCTTGATACAACCTTAACCGCAAATGCGTGGGATTATTACAGGGACGATAAGCTGTATTTATGCTGTACGGATGGAATAAGATTTATAAACACCAAAGAATTTAACAAGGTAGACGGTGATTACAATATTACAATCCCTTATCTGGAGTCCGACGGCGAGGAACTTGACTTTGTGGACGGAGTCTACAATATACCCGCCGGAAATAAAGATATACTTATGGAAGTTGCGGTCTTAAACTACAGTCTTTTAAACCCGCTCATTAATATTTCTATAGAAGGACTAAACAGAACTTCCAAAACTCTCAGGCAGGATGAGATATCGGAAATCTATTATTCCGGTATTCCTTACGGAGATTACACTCTTTTAATAGAGGTGTACGATGACATAACCTACTCCGTTATTAAAAGCTATTCCTTTCCGCTGCACAAAGAGGCAAGGCTTTACGAAAAAATGTACTTTAAGGTGTATCTGTTTATAGTATGCGGAATGATGGTTGCTTTTATAGCCTGGATCATTGCCAAAATGGGTAACATGGCGGTAATTAACAGGCAGTATGAGCAGATCAGAGAGGCAAAGGAGGAGGCAGAAAACGCAAATAAGGCAAAATCCATCTTCCTTGCCAATATGTCCCACGAAATAAGAACTCCTATAAATACGGTGCTTGGCATGGACGAAATGATCCTCAGGGAAACGGGAGAGGAAGAAATAAAGAATTATGCTTCGGACATATACAGTGCCGGAAAGAACCTTCTTTACCTCATTAATGATATTTTGGACTCTTCTAAAATAGAATCCGGAAAAATGGAGATAGTTCCCGTTGAGTATAAACTGGTGGGCATGGTAAGAGGTCTTGTTAATATGATATCCGGAAGAGCTGCATCTAAGGACTTAAAATTTACCGTTGAGGTCGATGAGAGTCTTCCTTCGGTGCTTTTCGGCGATGATGTAAGAATAAGACAGATCATTACAAATATACTTACCAATGCGGTTAAATACACCCACGAAGGCGGAGTTACAATGCGCCTTGGAGGAACTTCCGCAGACGGGGTTTTAAAGCTTCATGTGGAAGTAGAAGATACGGGAATAGGAATTAAGGAAGAAGATATACCTAAACTGTTTGAAGCCTTTAAGAGAATAGAAGAGGGCAGGAACAGAAATATTGAAGGAACCGGCCTTGGAATGAACATTACAATGCAGCTTCTTAAAATGATGGGAAGTGAGCTTAAAGTTCAAAGTGTTTACGGTAAGGGCTCAATATTCAGTTTTGACTTGAATCAAAAGATCATTGATGAAAAGCCTGTAGGAAAGTTTGACGTTGCCAAATCCGAACTTCCTAAGGATTTTGCAAAGGGCGGTGCCTTTGTTGCTCCGGATGCCAGAATCCTTTGTGTTGATGATAACGAGATGAACAGAAAGGTTATAAGAAGCCTTTTGAAAGTTACAAAGATACAGGTAATTGAAGCATCAAGCGGAAAAAGTGCTCTTGAGAAGGCGGAAAAAGAGAAGTTTGATATGGTTTTGATGGACCATATGATGCCGGATATGGATGGCATAGAGACTATGGAACGCATGAGGAAGATAGAAGGGTACGATAAGATTCCGATCTATATTCTTACTGCCAATGCCGTTACAGGAGCAAAAGAGCAATATCTGGCAGCAGGCTTTGACGGTTTTATTTCCAAACCGGTTGTATCTGCAAAGCTTGAGAAGTCCATTAAAGAAGCTCTTCCGGAGGAACTTGTAAAAGCACCGGACCCGAATGATGTAAAGGCTTCCGAAAACAACAGGGCGGCTTCTCCGGACTTTATTTCCGAACTTCCGGGAATAGACGGAGTGGACTGGAATTATGCTTTTATGCATTTGCCGGACGAAGAACTTTTGAAGAATACGGTGGAAGGTTTTAGGAATACAATTTCTTTGCAGGCGGATAAGCTTGATTCCATGTATGAGAGTAAAGACACAGAAGCCTACAGGATTCAGGTGCATGCAATGAAGAGTTCCGCCGCTACGGTCGGAATAGTTCCTCTTGCGGGAATGGCAAAAATGCTTGAATTTGCTGCAAAGGATGGTAATGAAGAAATAATAGAAAACATGCATGGTGTGTTTATAAAAGAATGGCGAAGTTACGAGGAAAAACTTTCTGAAGCCTTTTCTGCGGAAGAAGAGGGCGAAGAAGGATCAGACAAGGAGTCTTCCGGTGAAGGCAGTGAGGTTTTGGATACGGAACTTTTATCAGGGTATCTTACACTTTTAGCAACAGCCGTGGATGATTGCGATGTGGATAAAGCAGACGAAATTATGGCAAAGATTAAAAAAATGCCATTACCGAAAGAATGCAGCGAGCAAATTAAAAAGCTTTCCGCTGCGGTTACG
>JAILFQ010000177.1 GCA_024697505.1 Lachnospiraceae bacterium | reverse complement strand
TATAGTCCTTATCATCTTTTTGGTGGGCATTTCTAAAATAAACAAAAAGAGAACGGAGGTTACCGGAAATCCGGTATCTGCCGCTCTTGAGGAAATAGACATAACAGGGAAGAATGATGTTCTTGTTGCTGAGTCGGATACAAAGAAACTTTATGTAAACCCGGTATCCATGAACGTAATTGTTGAAGATAAGGAAAGCGGCGTAAAGTATTCCGCTATTCAGCCTGATGGAAAAAAGGACATTGCTTCTCTTATAAACTTAACATATCTGGGAGAAGACAAAGCTTTTGTAACCTGGGATTCATTTACCTATGTAACTTCAAACCAAAGCTATGTTATCAACAAAATTGAAGACGGTGTTGCCATAAAAATGAATTTTAATGAAGGCGCTTCCGCAAGATTTTATGAGTATATGCCTTCAAAGATGACTTACGAAACCTATGAGATTGTTTTTGAGGGCGGAATTGAAAAAGCTTTGGAAGAAGAAAGGATCACAAAGAAAGAAGCAAGTAAGTATAAGCAGACTTTGAGTCTTGTCTATTCCAAGAACAAGAAAGAAGAGTGCTATTTCTGTAATTACGTTGCGGCGCCTCCTTTGAGCGCGGTTAAACAGCTTATTGCTCTTACGGGAATAGTAGGCTTTACACAAGAAGATCTTATCAAGGAAGCCGCAGAATTCGGACTTACCGTAGAATTTACGGATCCTCCTGTTTTTGATATAACTGTTGAGTTTACTCTTGAAAATAACGAACTTGTTGTAAGAATACCTGCAGAAAGCATCATTATAGGAAATGAAAATTATGTGGTGCAAAACATAGAGGTACTTCCAAGTTTTGCTATGACAACGGGAACGGAAGTTGAAGAGGGTTACCTTCTTATACCGGACGGCTCCGGTGCTCTTATGAAGATGAACACCTACGATGCAAAGATTCCGGACTATGTAAGACCTGTTTACGACAATGATTATTACACTGATTATTTTTATATTCCGGAATACAAAACAGAACTTATGATGCCTGTGTTCGGCCTTCTTTCTCTTAAGAATTCCGATAAGACTTACGGAGTGATGGGGGTCATTGAAAGCGGCGCAGACAGAGCGTATATAGAAGCAATGCTTGCTTCTTCAGATGCAAGCAGCGTAGGAAGACCTTACAACAAGGTGTATTCAAGCTTTGATATTGTGCAATATGAGAATGTACATGTTTTCGGAGAGTATGCGGAAAACGGAGCAACCTACCTTGTAAAAGATCCGCAAACTACTGTGGATTGTACGATCCGATATTATTTCTACACCGACGAAGCATCTTATTTTAAGATGGCAGAGGATTACAGAGATTATCTTATTGCGACTTCGAATGGAAGGTGGAATAAGGAAAATCTTACATATCAAGACAGTGCAGAGCTTTATCTTGAGTTTATAGGAGCTCTTTCTCTTGAAGAGAGATTTCTTGGAATTCCGTATAATACGGAGATTTCCTTGACAAGCTACACAGAGCTTTTTGAAATACTTGAAGATCTTAAAGATAAAAATCTTACGGTTTCTTACCTTGGTGTTTTTGACGGTGGTCTTAACAACAAGCTTATGAGAACCGGAAAGACCGTTTCCGAGAATGGTTCCAAAAAGGAGCTGGATCATCTTTTGGAATATGTAAAGTCTAAAGACATAGATTTCTACATGGGCACACAGTTTAGGAATATTTATTCTTCCGGAAACGGCTACCACACCAATATGCATGGCCTTCAGGGCTATTCCAGAACTGCGGTGGATCTTTACGGATACGATGTGGCAATGGGTGTGCTGACCGCATCCTCAAACAACTATTCCCTTCTCAGTCCAAAGTACCTTGTGGATACGGTGAAGGATTTTGAAAAGGCTACAAAGAGGGATTACAACTACTTCCTTGCAGACCTTACCAATATGTATTATGCGGATTACGGTAACGATTATATTTCTCCGGAAGAAGCACAAAAGCTGGTGGATATGGCGATAGAGAGCTTTGATGAAAATGCTCTTCTTGCCCTTGACGATCCGAGAGCGGATAAGCTTAAGTACGGAAATATAGCTGTTAATGTGGCAAGAGAGAGTTCGGATTATAACTCCTTTTACTGCACAATACCTTTCAGGCAGCTTGTGCTTAACGGTCTTATGAAATGTACAACAGAAACCGTAAACAACACTTCAAAGACTGCAAGGTATTACCTTTTACAGGCGGTTGAACTTGGAACGATCCCTAAATTCATGCTTTCCTACGAAAGTGTGGATCTGCTTAAGAACACCAATTACGCATATCTTTATTCCATGCAGTACAGTGTGCTTGAGGATAAGATAAAGGAAATATATTACGAATATGAACAGGCTATGAAAAAGATCGGCCTTGCCAAAATTACAGACCATA
>JAILFQ010000123.1 GCA_024697505.1 Lachnospiraceae bacterium | reverse complement strand
TCAATATCCGTTAAAAATGCGAGTTTTTCGGCACCTTCAGCAACAGCAACAGCGCATGCCGCATCATCTGCGTTAATATTATAGGAGTTAAATTCATCATCCATTCCTATAGGGGCTATTACCGGAACAAAATCTTTTTTAATAAGGGTATTTAAAAGGCTTGTATCTACGCTGTCTATATTGCCTACAAAGCCAATGTCCCTGCCATTAACAAGTTTTTTTGTAACATGAAGGGTTGCTCCGTCTTTGCCGCAAATACCCACTGCTTTTACTCCCAGCTTTTGAAGCATTTGCACAAGATTTTTATTAACCTTGTTAAGAACCATTTCGGCAACTTCCATTGTATCCGCATCCGTTACACGAAGGCCTTCAACAAACTGCGGCTCTTTTCCCAGAAGTCCCACCCATTTGCTGATTTCTTTGCCGCCGCCATGAACAATGATAGGTTTCATACCTACAAGTTTTAATAAAGCAACGTCTTTAATTACACTTAATTGAAGATCCGGATCCAGCATTGCACTTCCGCCGTATTTTACAACAACGATCTTATCATTAAATTTCTGAATGTAAGGTAAGGCCTCAATAAGAACATTGGCTTTATCCAGTTCCTTATTCATGTTTTCCATTTTTTCGCCTTTCTTGATCAGCTGCGGTAATCCGCATTAATTTTAACGTAATCATATGTAAGATCGCATCCCCAAGCTGTGGCGGTCTCACATCCATCCTTCATATCTGCGGTAATGACCACTTCTTTTGAAGATAATAGTTTTGTGGCAACTTCTTCGGAATAGTCCGTTGCCATACCGTTTTCAACAAGTTTTAAAGTCTCGCCGTCACCGGTTACGCAAATATCCACCTTATAAGGATCAAAATCTTCTCCGGAATAACCAAGAGCGCAAAGAATTCTTCCCCAGTTGGCATCATTTCCGTAAACAGCCGCCTTTGTAAGGCTTGATGTTATTACGGATTTTGCAAGTACCTTTGCGGCTGCTTTTGTTTTGGAATTTACAACGGTTACGGTTAGAAGCTTGGTTGCACCTTCACCGTCTGCCGCAATATTCTTCGCAAGAAATTCAGTAACCAAACGAAGAGCTTTTTTAAACTCTGTATAATCTTCGCTGTTTTCATCCACTATTTTTTCATTACCGGCAAGTCCGTTTGCAAGGAAAAGTACAGTATCATTTGTGGATGTATCTCCGTCTACGGAAACCATATTGAATGTATCTTTAATATCTTCCCTCAAAGCTTTTACAAGCAGTTCCTTGGATATATCAGCGTCTGTTGTAATAAAGCCGAGCATGGTACACATATTTGGATGTATCATGCCTGAACCTTTACACATGCCGCCGATTATTGCCTTTTTTCCGCCAAGTGTTAATGCAACAGCTATTTCTTTTTTGTGAGTGTCTGTTGTCATAATAGCTTTTGCGGCATCAGTCCCGGCTTCTTTTCCTTCTTTTAATTTTGTGGCAAGAACTTTCGTACCGGCAACAATCTTTTCTATCGGAAGTTGTTTTCCTATAACACCTGTGGAAGCCACAAGAACACTTTCCATCGGAATCTTTAAAGCCGCCCCGGCTGCAATTGCGGTTTCTTTACAATACTTTAATCCCTCTTCTCCGGTGCATGCATTGGCAATACCCGCATTAATAACAATGGCCTGAGCAACCGGATACTCTTCAACGTTTTTTTTGTCCCATAAAACAGGAGCAGCTTTTACAACATTTGTTGTAAATGTGCCTGCAGCTAGACATGGAGCTTCTGAATAAACCATTGCCATATCCGTTCTGTCTTTATATTTAATCCCGGCTGCAGTGGATGCCGCCATAAAGCCCGTAGCCGACGTAACGCCGCCTTCAATTATTTCCATGTTACTGCCTCCTTATTTATTAAAATCCATAATATTTTTTTCATTTAAAACAAAATCATAATAATTTACATCTTTTCTTTCTCTCCAACCTACACATTTCCAAAAACAATTTCCCATCTCATTATTTGAAAAAGCAATAAGCTGGACCTTGTTTACGCCCTCTTCTTTAAGAGCCTGCATAGCGGTAAGCGCCATCGCCTTACCAATCCCGCGTTTTCTGTATTCTTCCTTTACACAGACATGATAAAAACACCCTGTTCTTCCATCATGCCCGCAAAGAATACTGCCTACTATTTTCCCGTCTTCCAAAGAAACAATACTTGTTGATGGATTTCTCTTTATAAATCTTTCGACTCCTTCTTTGGAATCGTCAATACTTCTTATGGCAAAGCCCTTAATAGTTTTCCATAAAGCATAGACTTCATCATAATCTGCAATTTGCATCCTTCTTATTTCCATACTATCCTCTTTTCCTTACGGGAACATAGGTACTTGGGTAAGTCCTTTGTTTTCAGGTAAACCGAACATAATGTTCATATTCTGTACAGCCTGGCCTGCGGCTCCTTTAACAAGATTGTCAAGAGCCCCCATCATTATTACTCTTCCGGTTCTTTTATCCACCTTAAAGCCAATATCCACAAAATTTGAACCCTCTACCCATCTGGTCTCAGGGCAAACTCCCTCATCCAAAAGTCTGATAAAGTATT
>JAILFQ010000052.1 GCA_024697505.1 Lachnospiraceae bacterium | reverse complement strand
GAGAGAGATTTTACTCAGGTGGAAAGGCAGGCAGCGTGACATTCACACTGCCGCTTATGTTATAATGGGAACAGGTTGGTGCATTAAATCAGAGTTTAAAATGCCTATTCCCGACTAAATGTAGGTCACAAAAGATTATATCTGAGCTTTAGTGTGTGATGGTAATATAACCGTTTATAGTATCGAAACGGTAATACTTCTAGGGGGGTAAAAAAATTATCCCCATACTCGTTAGGGAGTTGAATAATGACGATAAAACAGTTTCAATTAAAGTAGATATGGATGGAATAATTATTTAGGATGTTTTATAGGTGTTCGATATTCAAATGAATACTTAATATTGACAAAACGTTCTCTGCGCATTAAAATGACATCGAGTCATTTTAATGCGCAGAGTCTTTTACAAAAGGAACGGTAGGAGGTAATCATGCCAAGGGTTACGGAAGAATATTATGAAATGAAGAAGAAAGAGATAATCGATGCGGCTTACCGCGTATGCCTTAAGAAGCCTATAACCTCAATAGAGATGAAGGATGTGATAGCTGAGGCGGGTTTTTCTCATGGAGTAATATACAGATACTATAAGTATTTGGACGAAATCCTCAGTGATATGGTCATCAGGATCAATACTGATAACAGAGTGGACAAAATGGTGGAGAAGATCCTTCATCTCTATTGAGGTTATAGCCATCCATATCTACTTTAATTGAAACTGTTTTATCGTCATTATTCAATTCCCTAACGAGTAGGACAACAGTTTCCACATTCGCTGTTCCCGGAAACATATCCACCATTGCAACCTTTACCGGTCTGTAGCCTGCGGCTGTAAACTCCGGAAGGTCTCTTGCAAGGCTGGTAGGCTTACAGGAAACATAAATAAGACTGTCCACATTGTAGTCCAGTATCTTCTTTAAAGCCTTAGGGTTAATTCCGTCTCTTGGAGGGTCTAAAATGATAAAATCCGGCCTTTCTTCTATTTCATCAAGTTTCTTTAAAACGTCTCCCGCAATAAAGGTGCAGTTATTAAGCCCGTTTTCCACCGCGTTTTCCCTTGCGGCAAGTACAGCCTCTTCTATAATTTCAATTCCGTATACTCTCTTTGCAACAGGGGCCATAAGCTGAGCTATTGTACCGGTGCCGCTGTAAAGGTCGTAAACAACGCTTTCTTTTCTTTCTCCTATCATTTTTCTTACCGTGTCGTAAAGGACCTCTGCTCCAAGGGAATTGGTCTGGAAGAAAGAAAAAGGAGATATATGAAATTTTAAGCCCAAAAGTTCCTCGTCAAAATAGTCCCTGCCGTACAAAATGTCTGTCTTCTCGCTCATAACCACGTCTGCCACGCTATTATTGAGGCTGTGTATAATTCCGGCAAAGATGCCGTCAAGTTTCAGTTCCAGTAAAGCCTCTGTATAAGCTTTTAAAAGTACATCTTCTTCTGCTGTACAGTCGGATGTTGTAACAAGATTTACAAGTATCTCCCCTGTTTTTTCCGCTCTTCTTACAACAAGGTGTCTTAAATAACCGCCGCTTCCGTTTTTATGTCTGTATGTAAGCTTGTTTTCATGGGCAAATTCCAGAGTCTTTACAAGTATTTTTCTAAAATCCGGGCAGACTATCCTGCATTCAGGCACATTTACAATATCATAAAAACTGCCCCTTTTGTGGAGTCCAAGAGTAAGCTCTCCGCCCTTTTCCATATCTCCGAAAGAAAACTCCATCTTATTTCTGTATTCATTCGCCTTAGGGCTTGGAATTATTCCAAGATACTCATACCCCTCTGCAACAGGCTCCAAAAGATCTAATACTTCTTTTTCCTTTAATTTTAACTGCTCCTCGTATGGAAGACTTCTTAAAAGACAGCCCCCGCAAGTTGGAAAATGAGGGCAATCCGCTTTCTCAAGCTCATTGTTTCCTCTGCTTATAACTTCAATAAGGCTTCCTTCCCCTTTTTCCGGCCACTTCTTTAAAAGACGGTATCTTACGGTTTGTCCCGGAAGAGCATCCTTCACAAAAACCTTGTAATTTCCGGTATATACAAGTCCCTTATTCGGAAAGTCCATGCTTTTTACTTCGCCGCTATACTCCAAGCCTTTCCTGAATATCAGCTCATTTGGCATAAGCTCATCTTCAGCAAAAGCTTCACTCAAAGATTCAAGTCTTGAAATATTGCTGTTATGGTAGCGTTTGTCGAAAGTTACGTCCTTTAAAAACCAGTCCGGCATTTTGTAGGCAGCCGCCTCTTCTTCACTTTCAAACTCCACTTCCGCAAAAACAAGTCCGAAAAGGTGCCCCTCAAAAATATCCAATTCTATTTTTCTGTTATTTTCAATAGGAATAATATATCTGGTCTTTGCAATAAGCTTTCCGTCAACTTTCTCTCTCAAATGATAATACGCTTCCCTTGTAAGTGGCAGTTCCACCTCTTCGCAGGCTGCAGCAGCCTTTCCGGCATCGCTGTCCATATTTCGTTTGGATTTATAGGTGAAAATATATTTATCATTACTCTTTCTTATTCTGCACACAGGGCCGGTGCAAAGATAGCCCTGTTCTATGTGTTTGGTCTCATACCCGTTTAGATTTGGTATTCTTTTTAAAGTAAACTTTCTTTCAATTTCCATTTTTTATAGCTCCGTTTCCGAATATATACTCCCCATCATTCTCACTAATGATGGAAAAACCGCACTTTTCGGCCACTTTAACCGAAGGCGTGTTATCTTTTTTTATTCTTAACCTTATTTCTTTTGCAAGAAGTTCCTCCCCGGCATAATCAATAAGCATTAAAAGTGCTTTTGTTGCAAAGCCCTTTCTTCTCATTTCAGGAATTATGGCATAACCTGCTTCCGGGGGAAGGCTTCCCTCCTTAAATCCGGCAATCCCTATCAGTTTACCGGATTTATAAAGCCCCCAAAAGGCATATTCGTAAAAAGTATATACGTTATCTATATATGCCTCCAGTTTTGCGCTTAAGTCTTCCGCGCTGTCCTCCGTCTCAAAGAAGGGCAGTCCTTCTTTAAAAAGCCCAACACAGTCTTTGATCTCGCTTTTTTTTATCTCTCTTAACACAAAGTCTTCGGAAAAAGCAATAACCGCAGGAAGTTTGGCCTGAGTGCAATATATTTTTTCAAGATAAGCGGGCGTAAGTTCTTCAGGAGCGGAAACAACAAAATGCGCAGGAACCTTTAACCCGTCTATAGAGTTTTCGTCACATATAAAAGCTGTTGGAATACCTGTTTTTTCGGCAAATATAAATATATCTTCCTTGTCTGTGAGTAAAAGAGACTTATTCCAAAAAGAGGCATCTTTATTTATAAATTCTTCCGCTGCCGGGCAAACAAACTCTATTCCAAAAAGACCAAGCCCGGCAGAAAGACTCTCACACTTTTTTTCCGCCACATAAATAACTCTTTTAAGGTTGTAAACATTTCTCTTTACAAGAGGTCCTTCCGCCTTTATATCCACCACTTTTGCAGTACTGTTGTTAACGGTAAAGCTTACGGTAAAACCCGCATAGGTCATTTTGTAGACCCTGTCGGAGTCTTCTATATAAGCGGGTCTCGGATCTTCCTTTAAAATCTGAAAAAGGCCCTTTCGTTTATCTTCCGGAATAAGATTTAAAAAATTGTTTGGTATTTCCACCCCTATTCCGGCCTCTTCTCCGCTTACGGAAAAACCGCTCTTGGCATCCGGATGAGAATCCGCATAAGGAATATAGGGCTTAATGTCATATATAGGCGTGTTATCTACCATATCCACCCCGGCAACCTTAATTATTACATTTCCGTTCTTCCCGTCCTCATAGCCTAATATCTTTAAAGAACTAAGGCCGATGGGATTAGGTCTGTAAGGAGATCTGGTAGCAAAAACACCCATTCTTATATTTCCGCCAAGTCTTGGTGGACGCACTGTTGCGGTATAATCTCTTTTTCTGTTTCTGGAAAATCCCCATAAAACCCAAATATGAGAAAAGCCCGTAAGACCTCTTATCATTTCCGGGTCGTTAAACTCTTTTTCAAAAACGATCCTTCCCACAAGGCCGTCTGCAAGGCCGGACTGGCGCGGAACGCCAAACTTGTCCGGAAGGTCTGTTTTAATATAAGCAATGGGTCTTAATGTAATCTCGTCCACTATTTTCACCGTCCTGACTATGCACAAAAAAGGAGTGCCGGATAAGGCACTCCCGCTTAGTTCTTATTTTATTTTAAATAAAGCAACTTGTAAAGAATTACTCATAAAGAGGATATGCATCCGTAAGAGCTTTAACAATAGCCATAGCCTCTGCCGCTTTTTCTCCTTTGGATTTAACTGC
>JAILFQ010000047.1 GCA_024697505.1 Lachnospiraceae bacterium | reverse complement strand
TCCGCCAGTTTTCTTGCGGAGCCTAAAGATATTGCTCCGTCCAGATGCAAATGAAGATCCACCATACATGCAAGTTTTTCCATAAATACCCCCTTTGAACGGTACAGTTATGTAATAATATACGAATACGCCCCCAAAATTCCTTGCTTATGCCATCATTTTACAAAAACCGGTTAAGGTTGTATAATTCTAAAGAATTTTGACGTTTACATATACGGCTTAACTTTGAGGTGCAAATGAAAGAAAAAAAAGAAAATATTTTACTAAAGCTTTTTCTGTCCTTCTTCAAAATAGGTGCTTTTACCTTTGGAGGCGGATATGCAATGATAGCTCTTTTGGAAAACGAATTTGTAGCAAACAAAAAATGGCTTACAAAAGACGAATTTCTGGATATGGTGGCAATTGCGGAATCCACTCCGGGTCCGGTAGCCATAAACAGCGCGACCTACATAGGTTATAAACTTACAGGATTTTTAGGGTCCTTAATATCCACAGTGGCGGTCGCCCTTCCATCATTAATCATAATATACATAATTTCCTTGTTCTTTAACGCTTTTATGGAGTTTAAATATGTTGCCTATGCCTTTACGGGAATAAGAGTTTGTGTGGTTTACCTTATTGCAAGTGCGGGAATTAAGATGTTTAAAGGTCTTAAAAAGACTCCACTCACCCTTACGGTCTTTACCCTTACTCTTATTACCTTTATTGCATTTTCCTTATTTGCCGTTAATTTCTCTTCCATCTATTTTATTTTGATAGGCGGACTTATAGGCATTTTTACAACGTGTATCTTTAAATGCAAAAAGGAGGTAAGCAAAGAATGATCTACTTAAAACTTTTCCTCACCTTCTTTAAGATCGGCGCCGTTTCCTTCGGGGGCGGTTACGCAATGATACCTCTTATAAGGGAAGCTGTACTTTCACACGGATGGCTTACGGAGGAAGAACTTGTGGACTTTATTGCCGTTGCGGAATCCACTCCGGGGCCTGTCGCGGTAAATATTGCAACTTTTATAGGTTCTACAAAAGCAGGACTTTTAGGCTCGATTATTTCAACCCTTGGAGTAATAACACCATCATTTATTATTATTCTTATTATTGCCGCAATTTTAAAGAACCTGCTTAAATACAAAGGAGTGCAGGGCTTCCTTGCGGGAATCCGTCCGGTTATAGTGGCTCTTATTCTTGGAACAGCCGTAACAATCGGGCTCTCCACCCTCTTTGCTTTTTCGGATGTAAGTGTAAAGCCTGTTCCGAACCTAATGGGCATAATTATATTTTTGTGCCTCCTGGCCGTGCATTTCGGCTGCAGGCTTATTGCAAAGAAAAAGCCCTCACCGATCATAATGATCTTACTCTCGGCGGGGCTTGGAATTCTTTTTAACAGTATTATGTAATTTATAAAGCCGAAGCGAATTTACGCTCCGGCTTTTATTTTACTTATTTGCGGCTACCAAAGCCTGTTCTATATCTGCAATAATGTCTTCGGCATTTTCAATTCCGCAGGAGAAACGGATCATATCCGGAAGAACGCCTCCGGCAATAAGTTCCTCATCCGTCATCTGGCGGTGAGTTGAAGATGCAGGGTGAAGTACGCAGGTGTGTGCATCTGCCACATGAGTTGCAATAATTGCAAGCTTAAGATGCTTCATAAACTCTTCCGCAGTTTTTCTTCCGCCCTTAACACCAAAAGAAATTACTCCGCAAGTACCGTTTGGCATGTACTTCTTAGCTCTCTCGTAGTACTTGTCTCCCGGAAGCCCCGGATATGTTACATAAGAAACATATGGGCTGTTCTTAAGGTACTCGGCAACTTTCTGAGCATTTTCGCAATGTCTTTGCATTCTTACCGCAAGAGATTCCAGACCGAGGTTTAAAAGATAGGCATTCATAGGAGCCTGTATGGAGCCAAGGTCTCTCATAAGCTGTGCCGTAGCCTTTGTAATATACGCTTTTTCCTTACCAAACTTTTCTGCATAAGTAATGCCGTGGTAAGAATCATCCGGTGTGCAAAGCCCCGGGAACTTGTCCGCATGTGCCATCCAGTCAAATTTACCGGAATCTACAATAACTCCGCCAACGGTTGCATCGTGTCCGTCCATGTACTTAGTGGTGGAATGAGTAACAATATCCGCACCAAACTCAAAAGGACGGCAGTTTATAGGTGTTGCAAATGTATTGTCTATAATAAGCGGAACGCCATGCTTATGCGCTGCATTTGCAAATCTTTCAATATCAAAAACAATAAGAGCCGGGTTTGCAATGGTCTCTCCGAAAACGCACTTTGTATTTGGCTTAAAAGCTGCTTCAAGCTCTTCATCAGTGCAATCCGGTTCAACAAACGTAAAATCTATTCCCATTCTTCTCATGGTTACGTTAAAAAGGTTAAAGCTTCCTCCGTAAATTGTGGAAGATGCAATAACGTGGTCTCCGGCACCCGCAAGGTTAAATACCGAATAAAAGGTTGCCGCCTGTCCGGAGGAAGTAAGCATAGCTGCCGTACCGCCTTCAAGAGCCGCAATCTTTGCAGCAACATAATCGTTTGTAGGATTCTGAAGTCTTGTGTAGAAATATCCCTCTGCTTCAAGGTCGAAAAGCTTACCCATGTCTGCACTTGTGTCGTACTTAAAAGTTGTGGACTGAACAATAGGGATCATTCTGGACTCACCGTTCTTTGGTGTATAGCCTGCTTCAATGCACTTTGTTTCCTGTTTCATGTTTTCCCTCCGTTTTCCAAGAATTTATCTGAGTGCCATTTTAATCCCTTAAAGTGAATGTTGCAAGCAAATTTTCCCGGTTCTTACGGTTATTGCTTTTTCGCAGATACAGATATCCGCATCCGTACCGCTGCCGCCATACTCACCGTCTATTGTCCATGCAACTTCCGAATCGCAGGTAAACTTTGCTTTTTTTATCTGCTTAAAAAAGATATTCGGATTTTCGGTGGAACCCTTACTGAGAGTTGCTATTATCTGCTGCACGTCAATAATATTCTTAGGAGCTCTTATAAGAAGAAGCTCAAGTTTGCCATCGTTAAGCTTTACATCCGTCTTTCCGAAAAGGTTCATTCCACCCATGGAAACCGTATTGCAAACCGCACCGAAAATGAAATCTCCCTCTTCCGAGCCCTCGTCCGTTTCTATTTTAATGTGACGGCGGTAAG
>JAILFQ010000113.1 GCA_024697505.1 Lachnospiraceae bacterium | reverse complement strand
CTTGCCATGAATTTCTGGGCAACAATAGAGCATTCGCTTCAGTATAAGTATAAGAAGAATATGCCTGCAAGACTTAGCGCTAAGCTTCATAAGGCTGCAGATGCCATTGTTATCCTTGATGAGGAAATGTCTTCGGTGCGTGAAGAAATAATGGACGTACAGAATTCTTTCAACTTTAAAGCTACGATGGTTGCCGATATTCTTAACAATATTCAGAACCTTTACAAGACAGCCAACAAGCGTGAAGTTGTAAAGATTCAGGACGAATTCTTCAGAATTTACAACGAAGGCGATATGGACGATCTTATAAGATTCTCCAAAGAGCTTGACGTAATTGCCGAAGGCTTCAGAGCACAAAGTTTGGATAAGAACTGATCCGGAGGAAAATAAGTGGCAATTAAATTACCGGAAAAATTTGAAAACAGAATGAAAGACCTGTTGGGAGAGGAATTTAATTCCTTTCTCACAGGTTTTGAGGAAGAAAGGTACGGAGGTGTCCGTTTCAATTCTCTTAAAATAAACAAGGAGAAATGGGAAGGGACAGCTCCTTTTCCTACTTCTAAGGTGGATTGGATTAGTAACGGATATTACTACGACCTTTCAGACCAGCCTGCAAAACACCCTTATTACTATGCAGGACTGTATTATATTCAGGAACCCAGTGCAATGACACCTGCAGAGGTGCTTCCCGTAGAACCGGGAGACCATGTGCTGGATATATGCGCTGCGCCCGGCGGAAAAAGTACGGAACTTGCAGCCAAATTACAGGGCAGAGGAGTCCTTGTCTCAAATGATATAAGCAATTCCAGAGCAAAAGCGCTCCTTAAAAATCTTGAACTTTTTGGAGTTAAAAACGCTCTTATTTTAAGCGAAGCACCGGGAAAACTCACAAAGAGATTTGAAGGATATTTTGACAAGATTCTTGTGGATGCTCCGTGTTCCGGTGAGGGTATGTTCAGAAAGAGCCCGGCAATAATGAAAAACTGGGAACAGTACGGTGTTGAGTATTACCATAAATTACAGATGGAAATTCTTGACGCGGTTATACCTATGTTAAAACCGGGCGGAATGCTTCTTTATTCCACGTGTACATTTTCCCCTGAAGAAGATGAGGGAAGTCTTTTATATATTCTTGAAAACTATAAGGACATGCATGTTGTTCCGGCCCCTGTTAAATATGAGGGCTTTTCCTATGGCAGGCCGGAATGGATAGGCTCAGACCTTGAGGAAATAAAAAATGCAATAAGACTCTGGCCTCATAAGCTTAAAGGAGAAGGCCATTTTACGGCTCTTCTGAAGAAAGATGAGAATGCTGAAGTAAAAGGTACATATTTGGAAGCCATAAAGCATACAAAGCTTCCGAAAGCCGTTGAAGATTTTCTTTCCCATACAGGTCTTTCTTATTCCAAAGATCTTATGGAAATAAGAGACGGCAGGGTTTATCTTATGCCGGAAGAACTTCCTTCTCTAAATGGCCTTAGAATAATGCGCCAGGGCCTCCTGCTGGGAGAAGTTAAAAATGAGCGTTTTGAGCCAAGTCAGGCACTTGCCTGTGCCCTTAAAGCCGAAGAATATGACAATATATACAATATGCCGTCAACCGATGAGGATGTTATAAGGTATTTAAAATGCGAAACCATTACCGCAAAGACTGAGGTTAAAGACGGGTATGTTCTTGTATGCGTGGATGGTTATCCCCTTGGATGGGCAAAAGCGAAGAACCTTGAACTAAAGAATAAATACCTTCCGGGATGGAGAATGATGTAATGGCACTTGAACGTCTGGACAAGTTTATTTCAGATACAATGGGAATAACAAGAAAAGAAGCAAAAGAAGCTCTTTCGAAGGGGAGAGTTACCGTAAACGGGATTATCTGCAAAAAGGGCGATATCAAGGTGTCGGCGGAAGACGAAGTGTGTTTTGACGGTATAGCAAAGAAAAAAGCGGGACTTGTGTATATTTTACTTAACAAACCTGCCGGTTATCTTTCCGCAACGGAAGACAAGAAAGACAAAACCGTGTTGGACCTTCTTGCGGAAAAGGAGGAGTTTTCCGAACTTGCAAAAAGAGCGGAACTTTTCCCTGTAGGCCGTTTGGATAAAGACACCGAAGGCCTTTTAATACTTACAAATGATGGAAAACTTGCTCATTTTCTGCTTTCGCCCAAGAGGCATGTAGATAAAACCTATTATGCTATCGTGGATAAAGTTCCGGTTAAAGGCGCAGAAAAGGCCTTTGAGGAAGGAATACAGGTGGGCGAAGAATACAGGGCGCTTCCGGCGAAACTTGAAAGACTTTCGGATACTGCTCCTTATGAAATACTTGTTACTTTGCATGAAGGAAAATTTCATCAGGTAAAGAGAATGTGCCACGAAGTCGGTTCAGAAGTGGTCTACCTTAAAAGAATTAAATTTGGAAATATTGAACTTGATAAAGATATGCAGCCGGGATATGCCAGATTTTTGAAGGAAGAAGAAATAGAAGGCTTGTTTTCGGAAGTTGGTGCAAATAGTTCCGAATAAAAGGAGAATCTTATGAAGAAACTTGAAAGAGGAGAAAAAGGATATTTAAAATATAAAAAGACATTCCAGCTCTTATATACGTGCGGAGCAATACTTGCCGGAGTTGTGATTTTTGTTGTGGGTCTTCTTCTTAACAAGAATGAAGTAACCAATGTATTTACAATTCTTGCTATTTTAATGGTGCTTCCGGCAGCCAAGGGGTTAACAGGTCTTGTTGTACTGTTTCCGTATAAGCCGCTTGCAAACGATAAGCTGGAAGAACTGGAAAAACTTAAGGGAGAAGAAGACGTTGTATTTTACGACATGGTCTTTACTTCCACTCAGCATGTTATGCATCTTGATGCTTTATATATTACCGATTCAAGGATCCTTGGAATTACCGGAAGAGAAAAAGATAACATTAAGGTAATTACGGAAAGCCTTGAAAAAGCTCTTAAAGAAAATAAGTTTGAAACAAAAGTCTTTATAACAAATGACGAGAAAGCCCTTTTGGAAAAAAGGAAGTTAAGAGGAGAAGCGGACGGAAAAACCGCACCATCCGAAGAACTTGTTACTTTGTTAAGAACCTTTATAGTGTAATGCAGTAAGAGAAATTCAAAAGAGGGTTTGAAATGAAAGAAGTTCTTATTTCGGAAAATGAAGCAGGACAAAGATTTGATAAATATATTGCCAAGTATCTTAAAACTGCGCCATCAAGCTTTATCTACAAGATGCTTAGAAAAAAGAATATTACGTTAAATGGAAAAAAAGCAGAAGGCAGCGAAAAACTGGTTGTTTCGGACAAGGTTAATTTCTTTTTGTCCGACGAGACAATAGAGGCGTTTAAAAACGGTACATCTCCGGATTCCCGAACAGATAAGCCGGAAAGCAAAGAAGTCGGGATTTTACCGCCTATGCCACCCATCGTGTACGAAGACAAAAATATTCTTATTATAAATAAGCCTGCCGGGCTTCTTTCTCAAAAGGCAGAAAAAAATGATATATCTGCCAATGAGATAATAGTAGAGTATTTAAAAGAAAAGTATGGTATAGGTAAAAATGAAGCGTTTACTCCCGGGGTATGTAACAGACTAGACAGAAATACCAGTGGACTTTTAATTGCGGGAAAAAGCCTCGTGGGCGCTCAGGATATATCGGAACTTCTAAAGAAAAGGAATATTCATAAATACTATCTTACAATAGTAAGAGGCAGAGTAAGTGAAAAGAAGCACAGCAAGGCGTACCTAAGAAGAAATGAAAAAAATAATAAGTCTGAAGTGATCGGAAGTGCGGAGTTTGAGAAAATAAAGACTGCCGATCCAAAACTTGCAAGTGAATACGATATGGTGGAAACAGAGTTTGGCCCACTTGCATACAAAGACGGATATACACTTTTATGGGTTCTTCTTATTACGGGAAAAACTCATCAGATAAGAGCCCACCTTGCCCTTATGGGACTTCCCCTTGCAGGAGATGTTAAATACAGGGATGGAGAAAAAAGAGAGATAGAGGGCGGAATTAAAAGACAAATGCTCCATGCTTATATGTTATGCTTTACTGAAGATGTAAAACGACTTACGGAAATAAAGAACCTTAAGGTGACCGCAAAACTGCCGGAAGATTTTGAAAAGGCGGGTTGCAGATTGTTCGGAAAGGAAGTATTTGAAGATGCCGTCATGGAATTCAAGAGGTCTTAGAGGTTCCGTGCTTGAGGAACTTATCAATCTTACAATAGAAAAATACAGGGATAACAAGCTGGCACTGATTCAAAAAATACCAACTCCTATAACCCCTATAGAAATG
>JAILFQ010000044.1 GCA_024697505.1 Lachnospiraceae bacterium | reverse complement strand
CAAGAATTAACAAAGACGGCGCAAATACCATATATATATACTATCAGGGCGAGGAAGTTGCAGTTACGGTAAGAGGTAAAGCGGTTCAACTTTTGGTTGCCGTATATTCCGGAAAAACACTGGACATAGGAAAAGAAGTATCAAGAGGAGACCTTAAAGTAACAGCATATTATACAGATGGCTCCCAGGCAGTGGTTACGGATTACACCTTCCCGGATCCACTCGTTCAATATGCCGGCACAAACTACTTTAAGGTTTATTATGGCGGTATGGAGGCAACTTTTTCTGTAGAAGGAAAGGAAACCCTTGCGGTTTCATATATAATTGCAACCTACACCGGAGACAGCGTAATTGTTACAAATGATGTTCCTAAGTCTGATGTTACGGTTACGGCAATATATAATGACGGAAGTTATAAAAAAGTTAAGGACTTTACACTTTCTCCCGCTACGGTTACACAGGTAGGTACCAATAAGATTACAGTTGCCTACGGCGGTGCAACGGCTACCATAGAGGTATGGGGCGCCTACAAGTTTATAGACAGCATAGAAGTAAAATACGAAGGTGACGATGTAGTTGTAGGAAGAAGCGTTAACCCGGATGATGTTAATGTTACTGCAACATTTAACGATGGCACCAAGGGCAGGGTTACAAATTTTACTATGTCAGGGTCGCTCATTACCCAGGAAGGTGAAAATGTTATTGCCATATACTGTGATTCACGTACGGCGTCTATTGTCGTAATGGGTATTGTGGATTTCACCTATTCTTTTGATAATATAAATGAGAAGTATATTTTCGGGACCGGAAATTATTATTCTATAGTTACTCTTGCTATGGAAGCGGAAAGAAAAACTACAGATTTTAATCTGACGGAGGTGCCTGCAAAGGAAGTGGAATATATAGTTAACCGGGTATTCCATACGGAAGATTACGTGGCTTATGAACTTTCTTACGATGACGATAACATGATGGTTGATTTCCCTATGGCAATGAGGATAACAAAGCCGTTGGGATTTGACGCGGAAAAGTTTGGCGTTTATTTTACAACAAACCGTAAAACAATCATAGGTAAAATGAATATGACGGAAGTTACGGAGGAAGTCGGAAGTCAGTACGAAGGTTACCGGGTATTTGAGTTCCTTGTATACAGACCCGGTACTTATATAGTACTTAAGGAAATAAAAACAAAGTTTGTTACTGAAATAGATGTTGAAAAGAAAGTAAAAATGAAAGTTGGAAGAAGTTATTCCGTAGATCCTGTTGTTATCCCTTACGATGCAGATGTTCAGGATTTGGAGTTCAAGTCTGACAATGAAAATATTGTTACCGTTACACCAAACGGGAAAATGAAAGCTGTTGGTGAAGGAGTTACAAATGTTACTGTTTCGGCAACAGATGGAAGTGGCGTTTACGCAGAAATAGAGGTTACGGTTAAGCCTCGATAAATCGGATACAGCTTTTGCATCAGCATAATAACGGAGGCACATGTCAGAAAGAATACCTGAAGTTGTTTTTATGGCTTTTCTTGTTGGAATGGCCGTAACAGATATTAAGTCTAAAAAAATACCAAACATAATATTAATCCCGGCCTTAGTGCCGGGATTTGTGCGATTATTCCATTGCATTTCGTTGACAGAAAGGATTGCAGACCTTTCTACTGCTGTAGTTTTGTATGTCTTTCTTCTTATTATATATGTAATCTGTAAAAGCCAAAAAAAGACTTTTGGAGGAGGAGATGTAAAAATGATTCCCGAGACTGTTATCGGACTTGGAACAACTGTGGGGCTTGCGGGACTTTTTACAGGCTTTTTGCTTTTGATATTAATTTATGGAACTAAACAGGTCTTAAAAATAAGTAATAAAGAAATGCTTCCTTTGGGACCTTGGATAGCGCTGGGGTGCATTATGGTATATTTTCCTTTAACAGCGTGACATATACGGGGTTAGTGTGGTAAAATATTTATATAGAAAGTGATTGTACGTGTGGCTGCATCATTTGGAGAGAGCGGCCAAACTTAAAATATTGGAGGTGGTATTATGAACAAGATTATTACTATCAGCCGTCAATACGGAAGCGGCGGAAGAGAAATCGGCTCAAAACTGGCAGAACAGCTGGGGATTCCTTTTTACGACAATGAGCTTATTACTCGTGCGGCTAAAGAAAGCGGTTATGCGGAAGCAGCATTTTTAAATGCCGAAACAAAGGCTACAAACAGCCTTCTTTACTCCATAGCAATGGGAATGAGTGCTTATGGGAATCAGGAAATAGGCTTTTCTCACCTTTCTCTTGATGACAGGATTTATCTTGCTCAGTCCAATGTAATCCGCAAAGTGGCAGAAGAGGGACCATGTGTAATAGTTGGCCGCTGTGCAGACTATATACTTAAGGATATGGAAAATGTTCTTCACTTCTTTATATTTGCAGATATGGACTTTAGAAAAGCTCGTTCCATTGAAAGAGATAAGATAGACCCGGATAAGGCCGAAGATATAATTGCCAAGATTGATAAGAGAAGATCTAATTATTACAATTATCATTCCGGCGAAAAATGGGGAAAGGCTACCAATTATCATTTGTCGATAAACAGCGGAGCGGTTGGAATAGACAATGCGGTTGCCGTTATAAAAGAATATGTTTTAAGATTTGCAGAATGATCAATAAGCTTCGCAAGGGTTAAAAAATGCTCTTGCGGAGCTTTTTTTGTTTTGTGATTGTTAAAAAGAAAACATAATTTTTGAATTTTAATCTTTTTTTAATGTGATATTGTGTAACGAATGTTATTCTTTTATCGTCTAATCGTATGTAGTGGATTAAAAGGAGGTGACGATAAGTGGAGGATAAACAGCCAAATATTGCTGCGCCCGAGGCCGGAAATGCAGTTATTGCAGAGAAAGAACCGGATAAGGGAAAGCAAAAGGCCGTACCACCTAAAAAGATCATCGAAGTAAAAAATGCATTGAAGATTTACAAAATGGGAACGGAAAAGATTTATGCCGTAAATGATGTAAGCTTTGACATTGAAGAAGGCGAATTTTGTTGCTTGCTCGGTACATCCGGTTCCGGTAAATCCACCCTTTTAAACCTGCTTGCGGGAATTGAAAAGATTACTTCAGGCGAGATATGGATAAAAGG
>JAILFQ010000109.1 GCA_024697505.1 Lachnospiraceae bacterium | reverse complement strand
CTGAGGGCTATTTCCGCCATTCCTATGACCGCATTCATCGGTGTTCTTATTTCGTGGGACATATTTGCAAGGAAATCGGACTTCATTCTGGTTGTTCTTTCAAGTTCGTAATTAACCTTTTCCATAAGTCTTATCTGTCTTATGGATTCCGTTGTATCATGCAAAACATAAGCGGTTCCGACAAACTTTTCCCCGGTTCCCATAACATTTTTTCTTATACGGAAATAGATTTCCCTGTCTTCGATCCTGCAAGGCAAAACCTCAATTCCTTCTATATCTCTTACATGGGATATCCACTCCTCAAGAACATTTATATCTTTAAACCCGTTGACCATTTTTTCACTTAAGGTCCTTTTCATAAGACCGTTCATGTGTATCAACTCGTTAAACTCATTATAGATTATTAAACCGTCACTCATTTCATCCGCAAAGGTTGTAATAACCTCGGACTTTAACCTTGAGTCCGAAAATAGATAAACAAAATAATATATTGTATAGCAGACAAGGTTCATAACTATTGTCTGCAGCCAAACAGGCCATATAAGCAGCTTTGTTGCAACCGCAAAAAGCAAAAGCACTAACTGCAGACAAATGATGAGTGTATACTTGATCCTGAAAATTCTACGGGAAGATAAAAGGCAGTATATCATTACTCCAAGTATTATCAGATAATTGACCATTAAAAGGTTGGAGTAGAAACCTCCGCTTAATAAATAAGTAACGTCATCAGAAGGCTTTGCCACCCACCAAAGTTTTCCGAGAAGAATATGTTTTGAATAGTCAAAGAACCTCTCCCCCATAAGCGCTCTGATTATTAAGAAGGACTGGTAGAGGGAAATGATGCCCACCGGAAAAAGGAATTTATGGATTTTCTTATTGGGAAACATATCCGCAACCGTCCAAAGGGTTCCAAAAAAGAGCCATGCATATGCGAAGTAATAACCGAGTGAATAAATTCTGGCGTGCCTGATAGTGTCGCAATCCAATAGGAGTACACAAAAAATATCCGCCACAAACAGAACGCCGCTTGTAAAAATGTTACCGAAGTTCTTTCTTTTTGCAAACATGCCCAAGATGCAAAAAACAAAGGTAAAAAATGCCATTACACTGTAAAGGATTAAAATTGTCATATACTATCTCCGTTTTATTGTGACATAAAATACTTAATATATCTCATTATAAACCAAAAAACGATAAATTGACAGATTTTTATTAGTTCTTTTTGTATTTTCTTCGTCTTTCATGAGTTTTATAATACTCATTTTTGTCTTCATACATCATTAAGTCCGCATTTTTTTCAAGTCTTTTTACACTAAGTCCGGGTGTTTCGCTTCTGGAAGCATATCCGCAGGATACCGCAAGTTCTTTTACTATTTTTCCGCTCCATTCGGAAACTTCCTTTTTAAACCTTTCCACTCTCTCTTTAAAAACCGCCATATCTGCATTCGACTTAACAAGGAACTCGTCTCCGCCCATTCTGTAGCATTTTCCTATATCCGAAAAGCAATTACTGAGCAGCCCGGCTGTTGCCTTTAACGCTTCATCTCCCGCCTCATGCCCCAAAATGTCGTTTGTTTCTTTAAGAGCGTTAACATCAAACATGGCAAGAGTGAGTTTATGAGAATCTTTTTCCGAATTAAACGTCTCCGAATCCAGATCGTAGGCTCTTCTGTTGCCTATCCCGGTTAACTCGTCCGTATAGGCATGTATTCTCATTTCATTATATTTAATATTCTCCGTAACCATTTCATAAGTAGATATAAGCATTCTTGAAACAATTCCGCCGGCAATAAGAAGAACCGTAAAAAGCACAAATCCTCTCCATGGTTTGTCAAAAGCATAGAATCCGGCGGAAATAACCGCAAAGATTCCCACAACGCCGACCCAGACAGACACAGCTCTCTTGGAAATCCTGTTGTCATTTAATGCTATATACACCGTTCCGATCAAAACCATTAAAATTGCATACACAACCAGAATGTGTGTAAAAATGATCATATTCGGAAAATCCGATAACCCCAGTATAAAAGCCAAAATAACAAGTGTTACATAACACCTTACCGTATTTATGCCAAACCTCAGTATCTTTTTTAGTCTAACCATATCTTTCGGAACTACGGATTCCACAGCCGCAACTCCTCCCATAGGAAGAAGCAAAAATGATACATGGTTAAATAAGCCAGACGCAACAAGGTTTCCGGAAGTTATACCAAACAAATGAAGATTTGAAAGGGTCCAAAAGCCAAGTCCCGCAAAGAATAAAGAACCGTATAAAAATGAATCTTTTCTGTACTTGTCCGATTTAACTTTTACAGGAATATACCCTACAGAAAGCAACAATAAGAGTAAACCGATGATTATATAGGCAGAACCTATTACAAGTTCCGGAGCTCCGCCGCGGATAAGATCTGTAACGTATTCCGACTTATAAAGTATAACACTGTCTCTGACGGATTCCGAGAATCTGGAGGTTCTTGTTATAACATGTATTTTTATTTCTTTTCCGCTGTAATCTTCGCAGAGAGGAATAAAAGTTGTAAAACCGCCCACAGTGGTTTTTATAAGACCAAACTCATAAGGAAGGATACTGTAGACCTCTTCCCCGTCTATGTAGACCTCCATGCTCTTAACTTTCATATCCATCCATAAAAACTGCCCCTCGTTAATATCAGGCAAAACAGTGGATAAAGTAAGCTCACGGTCTTTTCCGAAAGCTATCGGAAACGCTTCTTCCTTTGCATCAAAGCCGGCACGGTATACCTTCCACCCGGAAAGCTCCTTAGCCTCAAGTTCTTTATCTTTCCCCGCGGTAAATGCAAACACCAAAGAAAGAACGCAGACAACCGTCCCGCTCAGTAATGTGCAGTATTTCAAAGCTTTTTCTGCAAATTTCGTAATTTTCATATTATCCCCCAAGTGTATATTTTAATTCACCTTTTCCCATAATGAATATAGCATAAAAAATCACCCTTAACAATTTATTGGCAAAAAATAGATATTGC
>JAILFQ010000024.1 GCA_024697505.1 Lachnospiraceae bacterium | reverse complement strand
ATGCTTTCCGGAAAAGGCTTAAAGTTCAGGTTTGTAACCATTACATCCAAAGAAAAAATATGCATTTTGGATAAGCCGGACTGTAACCCTTTTGCCTGTCCAAGAGCGGCAGGACACCTGGACCGCGTTAATGATGCGGTCTATGACCTTCTTACAAACGAAGAAACAATTACAAGACCTTTAATAGAAAAATATGCCGAAAAGCATAATGTCTGCCCTTTTGAAATGACCCTGGATGTTGCGACCTGGGCGGATGCCGTTGTATGCGACTATAACTACGTTTTTGATCCAACCGTTGCCCTTAAACGTTTCTTTGGGGAAGAAAAAAAGACGGATATGGTTTTTCTTATAGACGAAGCCCATAACCTTACCGAGCGTGCAAGAGAAATGTACAGCCAAACCCTTATAAAAGAGGACTTCCTTGCCGTAAAAAGAGCAATAAAGGGAAAGGATGCCAAACTTGAAAGAGCTCTGGATTCCTGCAATGCATCATTTTTGATGTTGAAAAGGCAGTGTGAGGATTTTCAGGTATGGGATAATCTTGAAGAGCTGCAGCCGAGGCTTTTAAGGCTTCTTGGTATCTTTGAGGACTTTCTTGACGAAAACAGGACACCTCCGGAAAGCAAAGACCTGGTCATGAATCTGTATTTTGACCTCAGAGCTTTTCTTAACATATACGAACTTATAGATGATGATTACAGGATTTATACGGATTACACCCAGGACGGCAGTTTCAGACTTAAACTGCTTTGCATGGAACCAAAGCGCCTTTTAAAGCAGAGGATGGCGCTTGGAAGGGCCGGCGTCCTGTTTTCGGCTACTCTTTTGCCTATACGGTATTACAAAGACCAGCTTGGGGGCGAGGAAGATGACTACGCCATTTATGTCCCGTCGCCTTTTGATACAAAGAAGAGACTGCTTATGGTCGGAAATGATGTAAGCACCAAGTACACCAGAAGAAACAGAACCGAGTACGAAAAAATTGCGAACTACGTAAACGTATTTACGGGAAAAGTGGGAAATTACTTTGTTTTCTTCCCGTCTTACCAGATGCTTAACGATACGGCGGAGGTTCTGAAAGAGGTTCTTGAAAAAGAACTTGAAAAAGAAAGCGTGAGAATATATACTCAAACTTCGGGCATGACAGAACCTGAAAAGGAAGCTTTTCTTGAAGTGTTTGAAACCAATCCTTCCTGCAGGAATATAGGCCTTTGTGTTATGGGCGGTATATTTGGTGAAGGAATAGACCTAAAAGAAGACCGTCTTATTGGAACGGTAATTGTTGGTACCGGACTTCCCATGGTCTGCAACGAGAAAGAACTCTTTAGAACCTATTTTGAAGAAAAGCTTGGAACCGGGTTCGAGTATGCCTATTTGTACCCCGGCATGAACAAAGTAATGCAGTCTGCCGGAAGAGTTATAAGAACAACCGAAGATGTAGGTGCAATACTTCTTCTTGATGAGAGGTTTTTGCAAAAACAATACCAGTCCCTTTTTCCAAGAGAATGGTTTCCTTTTGAAACCGTTAACCTGGATGGACTTGAAGATAAATTAAGAGATTTTTGGAAAGGCAATGAAAATGGGTAAAAAAATAAGAGAGTGGGCCTTTATGACCCTTGGTGTGTGCTTCGTTATTGTGGGAGTGTATTTCTTCAAATTCCCTAATAACTTCGCCATAGGCGGTGTTACCGGCCTTGCAATGATACTTGCTCCGGTAACGGGCTTCAGCTCTTCTACTATAGTGCTTGCTATTAACATTATCCTCCTGGTGGTAGGACTTATTGTTATCGGAAAGGAATTTTCCATAAAAACGGTTTATGGAAGCCTGCTTCTTTCTTTTGGACTTAAACTTATGGAGGAGATTTTCCCTATGACCGGTCCTCTTACCGACGAGCCTGTTCTTGAACTTGCTTTTGCAATCGGGTTTCCTGCGGTGGGAGCAGCCCTTCTTTTTAACAACGGAGGTTCCACCGGCGGAACAGATGTAGTTGCAATGATACTTAAGAAGTATACTTCTATTAATATAGGACAGTCTCTTCTTATTTCGGATTTTATCCTTACACTGTTTGCTTTTCCTGCATTTGGAGTACAAACCGGGCTTCTTTCCATGTTGGGACTCATCCTTAAGTCATCGGTTGTGGACAGTGTAATAGAAAGTTTGAACCTTTGCAAATACCTGACCATCATTTGTGAGGATCCGGATCCGATTGAAGATTACATTGTTAAGAAACTTAGACGCGGAGCTACTGTTTACAAGGCAACCGGTGCTTTTACCGGCGGCGAAAAGACGGTTATTCTTACTGTTATGAACAGAGCTCAGGCTATTCATTTAAGACAATTTATAAAAGAAAACGAGCCGGAGGCTTTTATTCTTGTAACAAATACAAGTGAAATAATAGGCAGAGGCTTCAGAGGAATGTAAAAAAACAAAGAGTCATCGTATATGATATGATTCCCCTTAAGTAGACAAGGTAAATAACCAAATCTACTTAAGGGGGATTTTTTATGTCTTTATTTTATACTTCTTTATCAGTGGTAATATCGTTTATATCATTATCATTTGTAAGAGGAGTGTTTTTGTTTTTTCTTTCCGGAAGAAGGAAGCGGTAATATTTTTTGAAATCCGGGTCCTGGAGGGCGGAATTCAGCTCCGCACCCACAAAGAGGATCACCATAAGCGTATAAAGCCAAAGCATACAGATAACGAAGGCTGAAAGGCTTCCGTATGTCTTTGAGTAGTTTACCATATTGTCTACCAGGAAAGAGAAGAGGTATGAGAAAACCACCCAACCGAGAGCGGAAAAGAGAGCACCGGGTATTTCTTTGTAAAACCGTACTTTATGGCTGGGAAATACGTTGTATATAAGCAAAAAGAAGAGAGCCATTATTATAAAACCTATGGCGGATCTTATTGAAAGAATAGCCTGCCCAAGGCCTTCCAAATCCGGATTTGCCATAACCAAAAGGTCTGTAAGCTGGTTGCCGAAAACGAGGAAGGTTACGGTTATGATAAGAACTATAACCAGCATCAGAGTGTAAAGGATCGCAAGCGCTCTGAGCAGGAAATAGTTACGGGTCTCTCTGTGGTTGTATACTCCGTTAAGTCCGCGGCAGAGCGCAAGTACACCGCCGGATGCGGACCAGATGGTGGCAACGATTGTTATGGAAAGCAAGGTAACTCTCTGGGTTGCCAACAGTTCGTTAAGTATGTATTGGATAAAAGGTGCTATTGTGGACGGAAATGCATCCACTACCATTTCTCCGAGTTCGTCTGCCGAAAAAGGCAGGTAGTTAATAAGAGTTAACATAAGCATGGCAAAAGGGAAGAAGGAGAGAAAGATAAAAAAGGCTGCCTGTGCGGCAAAAGCGTTTATAAAGTCGTCTCTCATTCTGTAACCGAATGCTCTGAAAAGGTTATATATATTTTTTATAAAAATCATGATTTCTCCTGATTAATAAGCCTGTAAAGGTGTTACTTCCAAAATAATACAATTTGTTTATTTGCAAGCATTTTAGCACACCAAAAGCTGTTTTACAATGGTAGAATATAGTATTATGTGGAAACTTGATATTATGTAAGGCTATCTTGCCATAAATTTGCATAAGTGATAAAATTTAACCAAGTATGGAGAATACAAGGGAGGCAGACATGTATAAAGGGAAAAGAGGCTTGGCGGTATGGCTTGTTGCCTTTGCCGTAATTCTTATAACCGGAGTATTTTCAATAAAATATGCAAGGGCAGAAGAAGAACCTTTTTTGTCCTTTAACGAACTTAACCTTAGCCTGAATGAGGTATTTAAACTTGAGGTTGGTGGTGTTACAGATGATAACGCAACTTATGTCTGGTCTTCGTCGACACCTACTGTTGCAACGGTAAGCGCCAGAGGTTATGTATATGCCAAAGACAAAGGTATGACTGTTGTTACCTGTACTGTTACCACCGTTTCATACGGGACAAAGTCGCTTGTTTGTATTGTCAATGTAAGAGACAAGGTTGATACGGTCTCTATTTCCGTAACAACAAACGCAACCCCTTACGGAAACGGTTATGCGGTTACTGTGGGAAATGTCTATTACTTTAGCGGACAACTTGCGCCTGAGGGAGCTACAGATTCACTTTTTTACGAAATAGAAGATCAGACTTACGCTTTTATTTCTGCAAACGGTATTTTGGTGGCGTATAAGCCGGGAATAACAAAACTTACGATATATGCCGGAGAAAACAAGGAAGATGCGATAGCATCCGGCGTCAGGACGTACGTTTATATAGTTATTCTTGAAACCGGCACCGGAGAGCCGACAGACAAAACCGCGGAGGCGATTCTTACATCTATGCCTACGCCAACGCCGGTTCCATGGTCTACAACAACACCTACTCCTGCACCTACAAGGGTGCCTTCGGCCTCAACACCGACACCTATTCCTACATCTACACCTATACCAACACCTACAAGTGCACCGGAACCTGTCTTTACAATACCGGCTGCATCAGGTAATGCAGGGGTGGATCTCGTGGAAATACTGGATTCTCAAACTGTTGTTGTAGTATTCGGAAAGCCTGTTATACCGGCTACGGTTCTTGCTGACGGCAAGCTTACAACAAGTATAGGCTTTATCCGTTTTTCGGATTCCTCTTATTACGGAGATCTGACCGGAGAATTTTCACATAACAACAGAGTCCTTACCATTAAGGCGAGCAGTCACTTTTTGGGAAGATATGTTGTTAAGGTCACTTCGGATGTAACTACCGGAGATTATGAAAGAATCACGCGGTATCTTAAGATACTTATTAAGTAACACAAATAAATTACAGGAAAAAGATTTATGAGAAGAAACAGAAGTTCATTAAAATTTCAGGGCAGGTCGCATTCAATACAAGGGATAGTCTCCCTTGTTATTGGCCTTGCGACCTGGCTTTTCTTTTTAATAATGTTTATAGTTTCCACAAAAGCCAAGGGGACTTCCAACGTTACAATGGGCTTTTTTGGGCTTTTGGATGCAGCTCTTTCTCTTGTGGGAATAAGATTTGCAATGCGTGCCTTTAAAGAAAAGGATGTTTTTTATACGGAGGCGTTTATAGGTCTTGCCCTTAGCGGCGGACATTTTATATTTATGCTTATTATAT
>JAILFQ010000007.1 GCA_024697505.1 Lachnospiraceae bacterium | reverse complement strand
GCCATATCAATTAAATATTCCAACAAAAAAACTGCAGGGCAAATGCCTGCAGTTTGATTTCAGCTGAGTTGGGATAGGTAAACAACCGTCTCCACATGCACCGTCTGTGGAAACATGTCCACCGGCGTATATTTTTTAAGTTCATATCCGTGTTTTTCAAAGTACTTTACATCTCTTGCCAGAGTTGCCGGGTCGCAGGAGACATACACCACGCGTTTTGGCTGCATTTTAACCACCGTTTCCAAGAGGCTTTCCTCACAGCCTTTTCTCGGAGGATCAAGGCATATTACTTCTGCACGAAGTTTTCCTTCAGACTCTTTGTATTTTTCCGACATAAGGTCTTCTGCTGCCCCCACAAAGAAATCCGCATTATCTATTCCGTTAAGCCTTGCGTTTTCTTTTGCGTCTTCTATGGCCTGGGGAACAATTTCCACACCGCACACCCGGGCGGCGGACTTTGCAAGGAATAAAGAGATCGTACCTATTCCGCAGTAAAGGTCCCAAACATTTTCCTTTCCGGTCAGTTCCGCATATTCAAGAGCCTTTCCGTAGAGTTTTACGGTTTGTACGGGATTTACCTGGAAAAATGATAAAGGAGATATTCTGAACTTAACGTCCCCTATATAGTCCGTAATAAAGGTATCCCCGTAAACCGGAATAATTTTCTCTCCAAGGATAACATTGGTGTTTTCGGTATTTATGTTTAAGGTAAGGCTCTTTAAAACGTAGAGCCTTTCCTCGCACGTTTCTTTGTTATATTCATTTATTACGGTCTCAAGAGCAGGAACAAGATCTGCTGCCGCCTTTAAATCTTTTGCGTTTATCACAAGGCAGACCATTACTTCGTGGGTTGTAAAGCCTATCCTTGTTAACACATGGCGAACGAGTCCTTTACCTGTTTCCTCGTTATAGGCACTGAGACCTTTCTTTTCCATCTCTTCTTTCACACAGGTAACAAGTCTTGCAGAAAGTTCTTTTTGCAGTACGCAGTCATCCCCATTAATTATGTTGTGGGAATGATAGGCATAAAAACCCGCGCAGATCTTTCCGTCTTTACCCTTTCCAACGGGATACTGGGCTTTGTTTCTGTATCTGAAAGGAACTTCCATTCCTATTATTTCTTCGGAACAGGCATTAAGTCTTTCTTCTTCTATACCGCCTATTCTCATAAGGCAGTTTTTAACCTTGTCCGCTTTCATTTTAAGCTGGGCGGAATAAGACATATTCTGCATATTGCAGCCGCCGCACCTGCCAAATAAAGAGCAGGAAGGCTGAACTCTGTCTTCGGACGGAGTTACTATTTCTTCTACTTTTGCGTATGCATAGGTTTTCTTTGGTTTAAGGATCCTTGCAATTACTGTGTCTCCTTTAACCGCTCCCTTAACAAAAAGGGTGAGACCATCACTCTTTCCAATGCCTTCACCCTCATTGCCCATATCGCTTATATAAACTTTTACAAGTTCATTTTTTTGCATTTCTTATTCTCCGGTCTTTCTGATATTGGAATCAAAGTTTCTCTGGAAGCCAAGCCAACCTGTTTCCGTTGTACTCTCGAAAAGTTCCGTTAATGTCTCAAGCTTTGCATCTAAGTTATCCATCATTGAAAGCACAAGTGCTTCCGCAAGAGCAGGTTTCTTAGGAGAACCGTATTCCAACTCTCCATGGTGAGCCAGAATGCAATGAAGAAGCTCATTTTTAGTCTTTTCAGGAAAATTAACTATTGTATCCGCGCGTCTGGATATCATCTCTGCACCTACATAGATATGTCCCAGAAGATTTCCTTCGTCTGTATAATCATTTTCCGGAAATGTGGAAAGTTCCTTAAGCTTACCTATATCGTGCAGCATTGCTGCGGTAACAAGAAGGTCTCTGTTAAGAATAGGATAAAGTCCTGCTATTATATTACAGTTTCTTGTAACGGAAAGAGAGTGTTCAAGAAGCCCGCCTATAAAGCCGTGGTGCACTGTCTTTGCTGCGGAATGATTAACAAAAGCCTTGGCAAACGCCTTATCATTTATAAAGAAACTTTCTGCAAGTGCCTTTAAATAAGGGTTTTTAATGCTTGAGATTATTCCCATAAGTTCTCTGTACATATCGTCTACATTTTTCTTTGTGCATGGCATGTACTCAGAAGAATTATACTCTCCTTCGCTGCACTTTCTAAGCCTTTTAATATTTACCTGCAATGCGCTCTGGAAGCTTACTATCTGTGCATTGATCTGGATATAATCCATTGCCTCAAAATTTTCTATTCCGGGGCCAAGATCCCATATTTTTCCGTCCAATGTACCTGTTTTGTCCTGAAGTACAAGGGAGTAATAACTCTTACCCGTCTTTGTCTGCAGAATCTGTTTGGACTTGCACAGATAAATTTCACTAATGTTGTCCCCTTCTCTGAGTTCGTTTAAGTATTTCATTCTCTTTCCTCTTTCTTTCTAAGACTATTTCTTCTGTAACTTTACTCTAAGTGTGATATACTCCGTACCGGAGTCTGCAGTTCTTGCCACCAGTACCTCAATTGTTGAATTAGTGGCATATGTTGAAAGTGTCTGCAGGTTATAATTCATAAGTTCTTTAAGAAAATCTTCCATATCGGAAATCAGATTTCCTCCAATGGCAACAATCACATCTCCGCTCATAAGGCCTGCATCCAGTGCAGGAGAGGACGGAAGGACCGTTTTAACATAAACTCCCTCATTAAGTCCCATAAGCTTTTCTACTGTGCGTGAAAGATTTTCTCCCTTAATTCCAAAGAAAGGATAATCCTCGTTATTAAGGAGCTTGTTTATGAGTGGTAAAATACTGTCTAATGCCACAACGGAAGCTATTCCGTCTCCGGTATTATTTTTAAGTGTATGAGTTATCATTCCCAGGACATTTCCGTCTATGTCTGTAACAAAACCGTTTCCGCCTTTGTAGTCTGCCATATCCGTTGTAAAGTATTCTATAAGGCCGTCCGTAACGCTGTATGCCTGTCCCTTGCTTGTAACCATGCCAAACTCAAGAGAATTCTCGTATCCGTTTGGTGCTCCCAACGCAAGCATAGGCATTCCCACTTTTATTTCTTCTGTGGTTGCTATGGAAGCAATGTTCACTGTTTTCAAGGCGTCTGCACTCATATTGGATAAGGGAACCGCAACAATGGCCACACCAAAGTCGGAATCGGCCGCATAAATGGAGCCCTGACATATTTCTCCGGCCATTGTAACTTCTATGGAATCTGCTGCTGTAATCTGTTCCATTCCAATAAGAATAAGAAGATCTACTCCATCATTTGCCACAATAAGTCCACTGGTTTTGGTCCTTGTTTCGTAAGAGCCTTTAAACCAGTCTTCTGCTGTAACAAGTGCCTCGACGCTAACTATAGACTTGGAAACGCTTTCGGCTGTTTTAGCAACTTTTTCATACAGAGAAAGATACCCGGTATTGCCTTCTTCCGATTCTTTGGACTCACCTGTTTCTTCCGTATTGCCACCGGTAGTCGTTACTCCGGTTTTTTCCTGATCGTTGTCATCGGAAGGGGTCTCTTCAAAAGGAGTAGGTGTTGCCTCGGCTTCCGGAGGTGTTTCCGGGCCCGGAGTAGGCGGCACTACAACCGGTTCTTTTGTCGGGACAGGAGAAAGCGTTACAGCTCTTGTCGGTGCAGGAGTTCCTGTATACTGTGCCACAGCCTGAGTTGGCGTTGGAGTTGAAGTCGGAACCGGTGTAGATGTAGGTGTAGGCACAGGCGTTTTAGTCGGCAGCGGAGTCGGACTTGCAGGCGGTGTGGTTGTACGGTTAACGTCCACGGGTTGCCTGTTTTCCTCTATTCCGAGAAAACTCTTTAAGTACTTTTGTGACAGAAGTGCAGTCGTCTCCGCACATACGCCAAAGATAATGCCAAAAATTATTACCTTTAAAATCCTGCCGGCTCTCTTCTTTATTTTTTTGTTAGGTACTATCTTTTCTTCAAGGAACTTATAATCTTCGTCCTTCTTTTCTTCATTGTTGTTTTCACCGGATGTATTAATGTTACTCATACTCCTCCTTACCCGCTATTTTGCTAACGGTAGTGTAAATACAAATTCCGAACCCGCTCCCGGAGTGCTTACAACACTTATGTTTTCCCCATGTGCCGTAACAATCTCCTTCACAATTGAAAGGCCAAGTCCGGAGCCTTTTTTGTCTCTGCCTCTGGACATATCCGTTTTATAGAATCTGTCCCATATCTTATTAATGCTTTCCTTAGGAATGCCTATTCCGTAGTCCTTTACATAAACTACCACTTTTGCACCCTTTTCCTCAGTACGTACTCTTACTACAGAGTCTACATTGGAAAACTTAACCGCATTATCTATTAAATTGTAGAGAACCTGCTGGATCTTATCCGGGTCGCCTACAACAAACTGTTCCTTTTGTGAAAACACAAGGCTCATTACCAGTTTCTTTTTCTTAAATGTTCCTTCAAAAGCAAGGGCAATCTGCTTTATCATTTTATTTATGTCAAATTCCGCCTTGTGAAGCACCACACCGTTGTCGTCAAAGTTATTAAGTTCCAGAATATTTGTGGTTAATTTTTGAAGTCTTTCCGTTTCAAAAATAATAATATCCAGGTACTTTTCTTCGTCCTCTTTCGGAATGGTGCCGTCTTTAATTGCCTCCACGTATCCTTTTATGGATGTAAGGGGAGACTTAAAGTCGTGGGAGACGTTGGAGAGGAACCTTCTTTGTACCTCTTTAAAGTTCTTTAATTTATCTCCCATATAAATGATGGCACTTCCAAGGCCGCCAAATTCTATTGGGTATGTTAATTCAAGAGGTTCCTTAAAGTCTCCCTTTGCAAAATTAAGGGTTGCTTCTCCCATCCTGTTTACAGGAATTATATTTGTACAATATATTATGGCAAATACTCCAAGTAATACCGGAAGGAAGAGCAGGAGGCATATATTTACAAAGTCCGAATAATATACCCCTTCATTGTAAATGGATTCCATGGAAACACTTATTGTAATGTAACCTCTTTTTACATAATCCCGGTAAAAAGCCAGGTTTACAAAAAGGGTCTTTCCTTCAGTAAAACCTTCATAAGCAACATCGCTCAAAAAAGTATACTCAAAGAAAGCAGGGTCCACTTTAAGAATGTTCTTTCCCGTAGCACCACCGACCATCTTTGTGTCCAATATTATGTCTCCGGAAATACCTGTAAGCCAGATCCTTGTATTTGTAACTCCGGCTACTATTGAAAGGCGCTCTGCCGTTTCTTCGCGGTTTAAATTATCAGTGTAATAACCGCCGATATATTCCTCCAGCAAAAGATTTGCCTCGGAATAAAGGTCCTCTTCCTTTTCTTTAACCAGTTTCCTTTGCATAAGGTCCAGGCCGAGAGTATTAAGCAAAAGGAAGAGTGTAACCGCAAGCGCCAGGTATAGGAGTATCATTTTTCCTACAGCAACCGCACTTCTCATTCTTTAACCTCAAATTTATAACCTATGCCCCAAACCGTAGCTATGCTCCAGTTCAGTCCGTCGCCTATTTTTTCTCTGATACGTTTAACATGCACGTCTACGGTTCTTGTATCACCTGCATATTCATAATCCCATATTTTTTCAAGAAGCTGTTCTCTTGTAAACACCTGATTAGGGTGGGAAGCCAAATGATAAAGAAGTTCCAGTTCTTTAGGAGGCATTTCGATCCTTTCCCCCATGCAGCTTACAGTGTAATTGGTAAGATTAACCGTAAGACCTTCATAAGTAACAAGGTCTCCTTTAGGCACTTCTGCTTTGGGCTCAGTTCCGCCACCGGACTGGTAACGCCTTAAGACAGCTTTCGCTCTTGCCACAAGTTCTTTGGAATCGAAAGGCTTTTCAATATAATCGTCAGCTCCCAGTTCCAAGCCGAGAACCTTGTCAAAAACTTCTCCCTTTGCAGAAAGCATGATAACAGGTGTGGAAGAAACTTTTCTTATAGCTTTACATACATCATAACCGTCTATTCCCGGAAGCATAATATCCAAAAGAACCAGGTCCGGCTTAAAAGTTTCAAACTCCTTTATTGCTTCTTCACCATCATAAACTATTCTGGTCTCGTAGCATTCCTTTGCAAGATAAAGAGATATAAGTTCTGCTATACTTTCGTCGTCATCCACAATAAGGATCTTCTGTTTTCCGCTCATTGTTTTCCCCTTTACAGTAGTTATTTAAACTCGACTATGGTAACTCCTCCGTCTCCTTCTCCGAAGGTACCGAGTCTGTAGCTCTTTACAAAGCCGGCACGTTTAAGATGGGCATGTACCGCATCCTTAAGAGCACCGGTTCCTCTTCCATGTATTATTGTAACCTGAGGAAGATGAGAAATATATGCATCGTCCAGATATTTATCAAGTTCCGGGAGCGCTTCGTCCACACGCATACCTATAAGATTAAGTTCCGGATGTATACTCATGGATTTATTAATGGAAATCTTACTTGCAAGGGTTTTTGACTCTTTATCAACAGTCTTCTCCTGATGAGATATCCATTGTACATCTTTTACGTTTACATTGGTTTCCATGGCTCCCATCCTTACCTTTAAATCTCCTTTAGGGTTTGGCGCGGAGCAAACCACGCCTTCCAGATTAAGGCTTAAAACAAGGACCTTGTCCCCAACAAGTATCTCTTCATTTTGTACGTGTTTTTTAACGGTTTTTTTGACAGAAAGTTTATTTTCTCTTTCTCCCAGTCTTTCTCTGAGAGATGAACGCTCCTGTTCCATCTCTTTATTGTTTCCGGAAATTCCCCACTTATTAAATTTCTTTATAGTCTGGTCCGCATAGTCCTTTGCTTCCTGCAGAATATCCCTTGCCTGCTCGTTGGCTTCGCGCAGTATCTTATCCTTTTGAGCATCCAGCCTTTCGGTCTTTTCCTTATACTTGTTCCGGAAAGACTCTGCTTCAGCTTTCATCTCGTTAATGCGCATTTCTTCTCTTTCCATGGCAAGGCGCTTTTCTTCCAGATCCGAAATAACGTCTTCAAAGGTTTTATCATTTGAGCCTATGTAGGATTTTGCACATTCTATTATGTCCGAAGAAAGCCCCAGCTTTCCGGATATGGCAAAGGCATTAGATTTTCCCGGAATTCCTATAAGCAGGCGGTAAGTAGGACGCAGGGTTTCTACGTCAAACTCACAGCATGCGTTGGAGACTCCCGGTGTTGACAATGCGTAAATTTTAAGTTCACTGTAATGAGTTGTGGCAATGGTTCTTGTTCCTTTTGCATGCAAATGATTAAGGATTGCCATGGCAAGAGCTGCACCTTCGGTTGGGTCTGTTCCCGCACCCAGCTCATCAAAAAGACAAAGAGAGTTTTTATCTGCACTCTTTAATATTCTTACCGTATTGGTCATATGAGAAGAGAAAGTTGAAAGGCTTTGCTCTATGCTCTGCTCATCTCCTATATCCGCAAATACTTCATTAAAAACAGCAAGCTCAGAGCCGTCAAATGCAGGAATGTGAAGCCCTGCCTGGCCCATAAGAGTAAAGAGGCCCACTGTTTTTAAGGTTACAGTTTTTCCGCCGGTATTTGGTCCGGTAATAACTAGAAGGGTAAAGTCATCCCCAATGTGAATATCTGTAGGAACAACTACATGAGGATCTATAAGAGGATGTCTGCCCTTTTTAATGTTTATATAGCCTCTTTTATTAAATAACGGCTCTGTTGCCTTCATAACTTTTGCGAGAGATGCCTTGGCAAAAATAAAATCCAGCTCCGTAAGAGTGTTTATGTTGTAAGTAAGTTCTTCGGTGTTTTGACCGGCCTGAGCGGAAAGCTCCGCAAGGACCTTTTCTATTTCCTTTGCTTCCTTAAGTTGAAGTTCTGCAAGATCGTTATTAAGTTTAACAACCGCTGCAGGCTCCATAAAAATGGTAGACCCTTTTGATGACTGATCGTGAATAAGCCCTCCAAACTGGCTCTTATACTCGCTCTTTACCGGAAGACAGAATCTTCCGTTACGCATTGTTATAAGGTTATCCTGCAGCATATCTTTTGCTTCTTTGGAATTAACAATGGAATTCAGCTGGTCTCTGATCTTATCATTTGTAATATGGATCTGTCTTCTTACCGCCTTAAGACCCGGGCTTGCGTCGTCCGCTATTTCTTCTTCGGAAATTATGCACCTTTGTATCTCGTTATTAAGCGGAGAAAGGGGCGCAAGAAGGCTAAAACGCTCCGCAAGGGAATCCTCACCTGTATCCTCTCCGGTTGTACCGTAGCTTTTAACCCTCAAGGTTGCGGTAAGTACGGAACTTATTTTAAGAAGTTCCGAAGCCAGTAATGATGAACCCACTTCCAGAAGTTTTATTGCCCCTCTTATATCCGGAACGCCGTTAAAAGAGAGACTTCCTTTTTTATAAATCCTTGAAAGGGCATCTCGTGTTTCCGCCTGAGCGGCTGATATTTTCTCAAGATCGGACATAGGCTTTAATTTGGCGCAAAGATTTCTTCCAAGTTCAGACCCTGCCTGGTTCTTAAGCATTTCTATTATTTTACGGGCCACACATGGCGGTGCAACTGTCCTTCGATCCTCATGCCTTCAAAATTATTCTGTCTTAAGGCTTCGTAAAGAACAATGGCGA
>JAILFQ010000373.1 GCA_024697505.1 Lachnospiraceae bacterium | reverse complement strand
TGCAAGCACTATAATTGCGTGCGCGTGTATCTTAAGAGATAGGAGGCGGTCTCCATTGGAAAAAAACACCAATTCTGCTTCCGGGTAACATACTGATATATTTTCTTTTAAAAGTGATAATTCATCTTTTATATGAGATATTACCATTATTCTCATGGAGACCGCCTCCTATCTCTTAAGATACACGCGCACGCAATTATAGTGCTTGCACGTATCCAAAGATTATTGTAGCATCCCATGGACAACAAATGGACAACAAAACTGTCCGTTATTTTATTTTATTTGTTATTTCATGATACTTCCCGTAAACCTCATCCAGATCTCCATCCGCAATGAGCTTGCCATGATCTAAAAGTATGCCTCTGTTGCAAAGTCGCTTTACCTGGTCTTCGTTATGAGAAACAAAAATAACGGTTGCCCCTTTTTCGAACATATCTCTTATTTTCTTTTCGCTTTTTTCTCTGAATTTGGCATCTCCTACGGCAAAAACCTCGTCGAGGATCAATATGTCCGGTTCCACAACCGTTACAATTGCAAAACCAAGTCTGGTTCTCATACCGGAAGAATAATTCTTTACCGGTACATTGATAAAGTCTCCAAGATCCGCAAAATCCACGATTTCCTTGTATTTTTCATCTATAAAAGCCTTTGAATACCCAAGCATCGCCCCGTAAAGATATATATTCTCGGCTCCTGTATACTGCATTTCAAAGCCTGCTCCAAGTTCAAGAAGAGGAACAACCTTGCCGTTTCTTTTAACGGTGCCCTCACTTGCTTTAAGAACTCCCGCAATAACCTTTAAAAGGGTGGATTTTCCCGCTCCGTTCGCTCCAACAACTCCAAGTCTGTCTCCTTTTTTTATGGAAAAAGAAATGTTGTTAATGGCGTTAAACTCCTTATACTTAAGCTTCCTTTTGAGAATTCTTATAAGGTATTCCTTAAAATTATCCACCTTCTGCTCAGGCATTCTGAATCTTACACTTAAGTTTTCTACACTTATAATGTCTGCTGCCATATTTTTCTCCTAAAGATGAAGTATAAAATCATCCTGTTTTCTGTAAAACACAAATAATCCGATAAGAAGCACAACTCCGGAAAAACCGAGAGAAAACCATGTTGCTTCCATGTTCGGCGCAACTCCGAAAACTGCGTTTCTGAAATTTTCTATAACCGCATAAAGCGGGTTCAATTTAAAAAGCCATATGGTCTTTTCGCTTGCAACATCCGCAACCTCGTAAAAGATACCGGACATATACATAATAAGCATAAGCGCTATTCCCCAAAGATACTCAAAGTCCCTGAAGAAAACGTCAAGAGTTGCAAGAATAAGGCCGAGACCAAGTGTCATTACATAAACGGTTGCAAGAGGAATAACAGCAAGTAGGGTGTATACATTAGGATAAACCCCTCTTACCAAAGCAACCGCAACAAGCACAATAAGGGATATCAAAAACATTATATATCCGGAACTTACACATGATAACGTGTACATATATTTCGGAACATAAACCTTTTTTATCATTGCCGCGTGGGATCTTACAGATTTAAGTCCGGCTTTTGTTCCGTTAGAAAAAAAGCTGTATATTAAGCGGCCGGAAAGCACATAAACAGCATAATCCGTGGTAGTCTTTCCAAGAAGACGCGAAAAAACCGCAACAAGTACCAGCATTGTAAGAAGAGGCTCCAAAAGAGTCCATATAACGCCAAGATAGGAGTTACGGTATTTTAATTTTATATCTTTTTTTACAAGTTCATAAAGTAAATATTGATATTTCTTAAATGTTTTAAACATGTGAATTCCTTTTCACTTAACTTACTTTTTCTTTTCAACCTCAAGAATCATAACCTGGTTAAGGCCCTTTACTATTTCCACATCGCTTTCCGAATAACCGGTAACGGAAATATCTATAGGCACTGAGTTTGTTATGGAAACCTTGGAAAAATCCGCAGTTGCAACCACATTTGCAGATGAAATGTTGCTTGTAATGCTTCTTCTTGCTTCCACCTCAATAGTAATGGTTGCTCCTTCGTTTATTTTATAACTGTAGCCCAGATTTGTAAGACTTCCTTCGTTAATAACGCTTACAGGAATGTCTTTAATGGTAACAGTTTCTACGGGATCCTGCTGATTGATAACAACAACCCAAAGAATAAAGGCAAGCACAATTGAAAGGAGCTTCAGCCCAATGTTATGTATTATTTTTTCTTTAAACTGTTTTCCTTTCATTTCTTTCTACGCCCCTTTGCAAAAGGTATCTTCTTTTCAACTTCCTCTTCCTTGCGAAGCTCCATAAGCTTTGTGCGGAGGAAGTCTCCGTCTACGTTGTAAATAAGGCTTCCGCCTCTGGCAATGGAAACACGTCCGGTCTCTTCAGACACAATGATGGTAAAGCTGTCTGTAGCCTCACTTATACCCACACCCGCACGATGTCTGGTACCAAGTTCCTTGGAAAGACGCATGTTGTCCGAAAGCGGCAGATAGCAGGTTGCTGAAACAACTCTGTTTCCTCTTACAATAACCGCTCCGTCGTGGAGAGGAGTATTGTGTTCAAATATGTTAATAAGAAGCTGGCTTGTAACGATTCCGTCTATGGCAATACCGGTCTGTGCATATTCGCTAAGTACAACTTCCTGCTCAATAACAATAAGTGCACCGGTCTTTGCCCTTGCAAGTTCAAAAGTACCTCTTACAAGTTCATTAACCGTTGTTTCGGAAAAAACTTCTTTTTCCTTTGTATCATTAAATACTCCCAACGCCCATATTTTCTTTGTCCCAAGCTGTTCCAGAACCTTCCTGAGTTCCGGCTGGAAAAGAATAATAATGGCAATAATACCAACACCTATGGTATTGGAGAATATCCAGAGAATAACATCAAAGTTTAAAACGGATGCAAGCATCCAGGCTGCAAGTAATACAATAAGACCCTTAACAATAACCCATGCGCGTGTGTTCTTTATCCATTTAATAACATAGTAAACCAACACTGCTATGAGGATGATCTCTATAAAATCCATAAATCCCATCTTCGGCAGCGTAAGCATCACATCCATCTTTTCAAATGTGAGACCTAACTTTCCCATCACTTACCAAACCTCTTCTCAAACTCGTTTGCTTCTTCATCTATTGCTTCGTCAAGAGGACTCTCTGCCTCTTTGTCGTTATCTTCATTCATATCTGTATTTTCGACATTTTGGTCCGGTGCATCGTAGAAATTTTCATCACCGTTTCCTGTACTTTCATAAGCAGGATTTTCTTCGGATGAAGGTATATCTCTGTCCTGCATCTCCTCATCCAATTCCACCGTATAATCTACATTTCCCTGCTTTGCAAGTTCGGCCTCAACCTCCCCCACAAATTTAGGAACCGCATTTACATAATAGTAGTAATCATCATCCTCAAACTGCACACGTTGAACACCTGTGTAATCCAGCGTATAGCGGAAAAACTGTACTATAAGTGCAATTACAAGAGAGAATATGGAGCCAAGCAATACGCCGCCCATATTTCCGCCAATGTTGAAGACAAGGAAAGCCACCGCAAACCCTAAAATATTAATGAGCGTTCCAAGCACTACTGTAAGTTCAAACACATACTCAAAACGTATTTTTCTTATAAACCACATGGCGATTATTACAAAGGCAAAGACGCCAACCGCAACAAACATCTCTTTTCTTGTAATGATCTTATCTATAACCGATATATAGAGTTCAAGAGCATCATCCAAACTCTTTACCGTAGAGTTCCCTGAGACTTCCTTTATGATCTCTATCAAATTATAGATCACAACTCCGCAGGCTGCAGGAAATGCGGCAATCGGGTTGGCAGTCATTCCGAGCACAAGCGGAACAATGTAAGGAATGTTAAAGGTATAAAGGATCGGTATTGCCACAATGGCGTAACCGTACTTTCCGGAAAATCTTGCAAGGAAGCAGTACAAAACTGCAAATATTAATATCGCAAGTAAAGCAAGTACCGGTGAAGCAGAAAACACCTGAACTATTGCAATCAATCCAAACAGAAGGATTGTAATTGCAACAGGCACCACCGCCCCGATAAGAGCAACAATAATTTCCACAGGGAGGGAAGCAAGACGTGCATTGAAGCCAATTGAAGCATCTAATCTGTGAATTCCTATAAAAACAAGTATAAATTTAAGGACAGGATCTATAACAAACTGGAATTTCCTGTATTTAAGTCTTATTAAATCCCTTATATCCAATACCTTACGGAAAAAGTCCATTTATTCTTCTTCCTCCTCGCTGTCGTCCAAATACTCTTCTTCTGTATCAGACTCCTCATATGATATTTGGACGGAAAGATCTTCCGTACCATTATAATAACTTCTTAATTTTCTAAGCATTCTGAAATACCTTGCCAGCTTTTTTCTGGAATAGGTATAATACAGAGAACTTACAAACCATGTTGCAAGAACATAGACCGCAAGCACTATAACATAAATAACCAGTATATTTCTAAGCATTGCCGCATAATCAAGTCTGACCACAACTTTAATAAGGTACTCCAGCTTATAGCCGATGTACATGGCAAGAACAAGAATATATCCTATTGTGGCATAAAGTATGCTGTTAAGGACCTGCATACGAACATAATCTCTCTTGTAATACTTACTAAGATTTATGTCATCTTTGCCTTCTTTTTCTTCATACATTGCAAGACGCGTCATAAGCCGCACTTTTCTGTCATTGATCATATAGACCTCCACAGCTATCTTATCACACATTTTTCGGCATTAAAAGATACTGTAACACCAAAATGTGCCCTTGTTAATGATTAATTCGTCCCGGTAGGGAAATTTTTATATATATATGCCGAATGAGGTTTCAAATTAAGAGAAAGTCTCTTCTCATACATAATCTCCAGTATTCTCGCTTCAGGACGCGGGAAACCGCATTCTGAAATGTACAGGCTTACCAGGGCGTTATCTTTAATGCACAATTTGTCCAGAGAGAAAGATACGTTTCTTTCAAAATCGTTATTATTAATAACAACAAATATCTGCTCTTCGGAATTAAACCTGCCGTAGCTCAAAATACCATGCTCGCAATGAAGAATAACAAAGGCTCCGTTTTTTAACACTGTATAGGCCCTGTGTATTTCTATAAGGTCTTTGTGCACTTGCAGGATGCCTGCGTCTTCCTTTCCCCAAGGGTAAGGCCTTCTGTTATCCGGGTCCGTAAAGCCGCAAAGTCCCGCTTCATCACCATAATAAAGGGTAGGTGCCCCCGGCCATGTCATTTGCATTACCACCGCTTCCGTAAAAACATCTTTGTTAATGCCTTCGGAAGCCGCCCCTTCTCCCAGTTCCGCAAGACGTCCAACCTTTCGGTTCGTCCTTGTAAGAAATCTTGAATGATCGTGGTTAGACAGCTCATTCATAGCACAGTAGAGAGAAGGGCCCTGGAATCTGGCCATGTTTTCTTTCATGCTGTTAATAAACATTTCCTCATTATTAAGAGCATCACTTCTAAACTCGTCACTGTGTTTTTCCATACCCGTAAGAAACCAGGTAACCGGTTCCATAAAGGCGTCATAGTTCATTACGGTATCCCACTCATCGCCTTTAAGCCAGGCGGAAGCATCTCCGTAATGTTCTGCAAGAATTACAGCATTAGGATTGGCCTTTTTTACAGCTTTCCTGAATTTTTTCCAGAAATTATGGTTAAAGTCTTCGGAATGGCCAAGGTCAGCCGCAACATCCAGGCGCCAGCCGTCCACGTTGTAGGGTTCTGACACCCATTTTGCGCCTATGCCGCATATATATTCGCAGAGTTCTTCCGAACCCTCATAATTTAATTTAGGGAGGGTCTTAAATCCCCACCATGCCTCGTAACTGTCCGGATTATTGTCATCATCAAAACGGAAGAATTTCCTGTAAGGACTGTCCTTAGACTCATACGCCCCCTTAGGGTAACCGTCTTTTTCCTTGTAAAGTCCTTCTCTGTTCATCCACTTATGGAAAGAACCGCAATGATTAAAAACACCGTCTATAATAACCTTCATTCCGCGCTTGTGTATTTCTTTTGTAAGATTTGCAAAGAAGGCGTCGCTTGCTTCAAGGTTTTCTTTTCTTGTGGTTCTTACGCTGTAACGCTCTCC
>JAILFQ010000372.1 GCA_024697505.1 Lachnospiraceae bacterium | reverse complement strand
GGTATCAATAAGGAAAAAAGCAAGGAAAAACGGTATCATTATAACTCTGAAAAGTGTTATCTTATTGGGTAAATTCATTTGTTCTCATCCTTTTTTGTTTTTTATAAACTCTTACAAACAAGCATTTTATACTTTTAAATATAACTAGTCAAGATAAGACAAAGCTTCACCGTAAAGGTCGTACTCTTTGGCACCTGTGATCTTAACATCCACCATGTCTCCGGACATATATCCGTCTTTTGAAGTAACAAACACATATCCATCCACATTTGGCGCATCCATGTATGTACGTCCTATATAAACATTATCTTCCGGCAGCTTTCCTTCTATCATTACTTTTAAAACGGAACCCACTCTCTTCTTTCCGTTTTCAAATGATATCTGCTGCTGAAGTTTCATGATTTCTTTTTTTCTTGCCTCTTTTACTTTTTTGGTTATCTGGGGTTTCATCTTTGCAGCGGGGGTTCCATCTTCTCTTGAATACCCGAATACTCCGAGTCTGTCAAATCTTACTTCCTGAACAAAGCCCTTAAGAATATCCATGTCTTCCTCTGTTTCACCCGGGAAGCCGGTAATTAAGGAAGTCCTGAGGACAATATCCGGAATCTCTTTTCTAAGTTTCTTTATAAGTCCCACAAGCTCATCATGATTTGTCTTTCTTCCCATACGGGAAAGAATTGCGTCGGATGCATGCTGTATAGGCATATCCAGATAATTGCATATCTTATCCTCGGTTTTTATTGTTTCTATAAGTTCATCAGTGATCTCTTCAGGATAACAATAAAGTATTCTTATCCATTCAAGACCTTCTATTTTGCAAAGTTTTCTTAAAAGTTCCGGAAGGGCTTTTTTCTTATAAATATCCACTCCGTAAACGGTTGTTTCCTGCGCAACAAGAATAAGCTCCTTGGCACCGCCCTCGACAAGGAATCTTGCTTCTTCCATGATCCTTTCCATAGGAACACTTCTGTAATTGCCTCTGAGCGATGGTATTATACAGTAAGTGCAGCGCTTATTGCATCCCTCTGCAATCTTAAGATACGAATAATAACCGCCGGTTGTACATACTCTGTTGGTCTTTGGAAGCGGAAGTGCCTCAAGTTCTGCGTATCTTTCTTCTTTTTTTCCAAGAAGAGCTCCTTCAATAGCCTCCACAATCTTATCGTATGCGGTAGTCCCTATAACAGCATCAACTTCAGGTATTTCTTCGATTATTTCATTTTTATACCTTTGTGCAAGACAGCCTGACACAAGAAGGACCTTTAAACGTCCCATTTTTTTGTACTCTGCCATTTCAAGTATTGTCTGAATACTCTCCATTTTGGCATCGCCTATAAAACAACAGGTGTTGACTACTATAACATCCGCTTCCTCTTCACTGTTTGTAAGAGAAAAGCCTTTATCTCTTAGCAGACCAAGCATTACTTCACTGTCTACAAGATTCTTGTCGCATCCCAATGATGCAAATAAAACATTAATATTTCCTGTCATCACATATCCTCTTAATACTTTTCATAACTCTTTATATTTTTTATTTTCCATTTAAAGAAACCGCGGTTAAACAGTTCTTCATAAGCATAGCAATTGTCATAGGACCTACTCCGCCGGGAACCGGTGTGATAAATGATGTTTTTTCACAAACAGAATCAAAATCCACATCTCCAACAAGTTTTTTGCCTTCAAGTCTGTGTATTCCCACATCTATTACCACAGCTCCATCTTTAACAAACTCCTCAGTAATAAACTTAGGTTTTCCTATGGCAACAATAAGTATATCAGCTTTTGAAGTAACCTCTTTAAGATTAACGGTTTTTGAATGACAAACCGTTACCGTAGCATTCTCTCTGAGCATGAGAGCCGCCATTGGCTTTCCCACAATGTTGCTTCTTCCTACAACAACACAGTTTTTTCCGCATATATCTATATTGCTTCTCTTTATAAGTTCGATTATTCCGGCAGGTGTACAGGAAACAAATCCTTCTTTGCCTATTACAAGTTTACCTACATTTACCGGATGAAAGCCATCCACATCTTTCAAAGGTGATATCCTGTCCAGGATCTTTTCTTCATTTATACCGGAAGGAAGCGGAAGCTGCACCAGAATACCATCAACATCATCTCTTCCGTTTAGCTCATCTATCAATTTAATCAGCTCATCTTCACTTGTAGTCTCCGGCATTTCAAATGATAACGACCTGATGCCCACATATTCGCAGGCTTTTTTCTTATTACCTACATAAACCGCGGAGGCAGGGTCGTTTCCTACCAAAACAACGGCCAGAGTAACTTCTCTCCCCAGATTTTTAAGTTTAGCTATTTCATTTTTTACTTCATCCTTGATTGTTGCTGAAATGGCTTTGCCGTCTATAAGCTGATACATGATATTATCTCCTTAATAATTTTTAGAAAAACATATAGCAAAGAACTACTATAAGGCCTATGCTGAACAACAATAAACTGTATGACAATCCGGTGCCTAAGAGTTTTTCGGCTTCCGTAGCCTCTCTTCCGCCAATTTCAAGAAGTTTGGACAACCTGTACTTTAACGTTGTTTCTGTTCCGATTTCCGCTCTTTTCTTGGCATTTAAAACCTTTTTTCTCATGAACAGTGTAAACATATCTGTAATTCTGTCAAGGCATCTGCTTACAAAACCGAAAATAAAAGGCAAAATGTGAAGCATAAGCGGAGTGTATACATAAAGTTCCAAATCCACCCACTTCGGAAGCGGTTTTGATCTTCTTACAAAAAGAATAAAGAGAAGTATACCGATAATGATGGATATTCCGCCACCTTTAAGGTTTTCTAAAGAAAAATAGGCCACATCTCCAAGTTGTTTTAAACCGGTTGCTTCAGAGAGCACGCCAAAACGCGCAATATTCTTCATTACTACGTTAGGAAGTACCCCCATTACAAGAAGAACTGCGGCAGGAATTAATACAGCTGCTTTGGACTGAGGCTTTGCATCATGTTTCTCCTCTTCTTTTTT
>JAILFQ010000369.1 GCA_024697505.1 Lachnospiraceae bacterium | reverse complement strand
AAATGGGCGAGCTTGCCGTCGCCCGACATTCGACATCCATGCTTGTGTTTAAAAGCCTTACAAAAAACATGTAAGGCTTTTAAACTCTCAGGTCGGGCTAAATTTACGTCCATGTAAATTTCCGGCGCTCGCCCATTTTTTACACTAAGTCTCACCAAAGCCTTAACTTATGTTACCTTCGGCAAGTAATAAGCCTCCGCCCGCCTATGTCTGAACAGCCGGCGCACATACAGCCTGTCCAGAACTTAAGCCATAACCTAAGTCATAGCCTAAGCCTCCTTGGCATCTCACACTAAATTCGCTCATCAAATGACACACCACCCCCGTTTGGGAAAGAGACTGCAGCCCGCCAAAGTACGGCGGGCGCAGTTCGGGCCGGGGGACACAGGAGGCCGAAGGCCGACACTTGCTTTAGCATATGCTGGGCGAGAAAAGATTCTGGGCTTTGGGCGTGTTTTGGAGGCCGCAGGCCGACACTTGCTTTAGCGTATGGTTGGCAAGTAAGAGTTCTGGGCCTTGGGTGTATTTTGGAGGCCGAAGGCCGACACTTGCTTTAGCATATGCTTGGCAAGTAAGAGTTCCGGCTTTTGTCTTACATTTTTGTACTATAAGCCGTCAAAGGACTTGATTCGGCTTAAAAGTATGTTTTTCTTTCTGCAAGCCGTATTTTCTGAACTGTTTTTTTAGGATTCATCTTTTTTTCTGCTTTTCTCCTTTGTAAGCCGTATTTTTGACCTTTTTTTGAGAAAGTAAGGGGAAAGTTCATCTTTTTTGGTTTCCAAAAAAAGAATAAGCCGTATTATTGTAAAATATTTCCAAATCGTACGGCTTGAAGCGGAAAAAACGAGAAAAAAAGATGAACAATTTCAAAAAGGGCCAAAAATTACGGCTTAAAGGAAGCTTTTTCTCAAAAAAAGCCGAATCGAGTTAGCAAGTCGGCCTGCGGACGTAAAAGATACGGCTTAAGCCGAACACTTTCGCAGAAAAAGCCGACAGGATAGAAAGAAGAAGCAATCAAGGAAAGCAAGTCGGCCTACGGCCGTAAAAGATACGGCTTAAGCCGAACACTTTCGCAGAAAAAGCCGACAGGAGAAAGAATACCCTCCTTATCGGTTGTCCGGTAAAGAGGGTATATATCAAGCTCGTTCTCGGGGTATACTTTCCTTTTATTCTTCCTTACTATACTCCAGTATATCTCCCGGCTGGCAATTCAGCGCTTCACATATGGCTTCCAGAGTGGAAAACCTTATGGCGCTTATCTTGCCTGTTTTGATTTTGGAGAGATTTACATTTGTTACGCCTACGGCTTCGGATAGTTCATTTAAACTCATTTTTCTGTCTGCCATAACTCTGTCCAGTCTAAGTATTATTTTTCCCATACAGCGCCTCCTTAGAGTGTTTCGTCGGATTCTGTCTGCAATACCGCACCGTAGCGGAATATAAAGCTAAGCATAAGAACAACAAGTACTATAAGAAGCATTCTAAGGTTTATGCTTAAGTTGTAATTTACGTTTACGCCGGTTAAAAAGCCTTTTGCAAAAGAGGCTTGGAGCGCGGAAGTAATGTTGTCAAAGAATACCCATGGAATCAAGGAAAAAGCAAGCATTCTAAGTCTCTTAACTATAAGATCGCTAAAAGGAGTTTTGCAAGTTGCAAAGGCGCGGCAAAGCAACATAATAAATACAATGGTCACAATATAGAGAGCAATTACAACAAGAGCCGGAAATAAGAGAGAAGTAACACCTTTTATATCAATCTTTGTTTCAATTTCTTCTGTCGCAAATCTAAGAACGTTTCCGTCAACCTCAGTGTTTACAAAGGGAATTACAACAGAACTGCCACCGCCAACGGTTACATTTTGCATAATTTCTCCTACGGTGTCTTCATCAATTGTTCCTCCTACCTTACCAAGGTCAACTTCTATATAACCGGTTGCATTTCCATTAACTGTAACAAAGTCCTTCGGCATTATTGCCATAACAATTAAAGCTATAAAAGTAAGCAGTGCTGCTAATGATGAAAAGGCCAACGCAATAATTGATATAACATTTCCTATCTGACCTACCTTGTTAATTTTAAGTATTGCATAATCTTTGTCCATAATAACTCCTCCTGAATGATTATTAATATTAAAGTATAATGGCCATTTGAAAAACGATAATTATTTATCGTTTATCGATAAATCAACTATAGCACGCCTAAAAATGTTTGTCAATAATTTTTTAATGTTTATCGATAAAAATGACACACCACCCCCGTCCCCAAAAGTGTCAAAATGACACATCACCCCCGTCCCCAAAAGTGTCAAAAAATTTTTTTTTGCTCTACAGTTTCTGTAAATATCTTCCGATAAAAAAGACAAAGGCAGAAAACCTTCTTTAACTTTATCAAACTAATAACCATGCAAAAGGATTTGCAAACGCGGAAAGGAGTCCGGTTATGAAGATCGAAAACAGTTCTGTTTCAATGGCAGCAACCCACAATTACTCAGCTTACTCAGAAAAGAAAAAAGCGGAAATTATCGCAAAAACATCAGACAAACCAGCAGAGGCAATACTTGAGTTATCTAAAAATGATAACGACTTCGTAGAGGGAGCTAAAAAGTACGCAGACCAGGCTGACAGGAAGAAGCAGGAAAAAGCAGACGAAAACGCAAAGAAACTACTTAAAAGACTTGAAGAAACAAAGAATAATTCCGAGAATTTTAAATTATCGGATGAGTACGACAGAAAGCTTCAGTTTATAAAAAAGCTTTTTGAATTATTAAGAAACGGAAAGCTTTCAGGCAAGGAAGACATAAAGAAAATTGGAAATGATGAAGTGTTAGACCTTAGAACCAACAAGGATGCTTGTCCTCTTGAAAGCTTTGTTGGTGAGGGCGGACAGTTAAACGTAGGAACAAACGCAGGTGGCACTCTCTGGCAGAAAGTTACGGCAACAAGCGAGTACTACAGTGAATTTGAAAGCATGACCTTTGCTTCAAAAGGCAGTGTTACCACATCTGACGGAAGAACAATTGAGTTCGGACTTGAGTTTTCAATGTCCAGGTCATTCATGAGCAGAACAGACACATTGATCGCTCAGGATTACATACTTACGGATCCTTTCACGATCAACCTGGACGATAAGGGTGTAGACGTATCCGGGGATAAATTCCTCTTCGACTTAGACGCAGACGGAGTAAAAGAGAAAATATCATTTGCACAGTCCGGCAGTGGACTTCTTGCACTGGACAAAAACGGCGACGGTGTTATAAATGATGGCAATGAACTCTTTGGAGCAAAGACGGGAGACGGATTTAAGGAACTTGCAGAGTATGATGATGACGGAAACGGCTGGATAGACGAAAATGACGCCATATTCTCCAAACTTAAAGTCTGGACCAAGGACAAGGACGGAAATGATGTTTATATGACGCTCAAGCAGGCAGATGTAGGCGCAATATATCTTGGGAATGTGAACTCTGAGTTTTCCTTTAAGGATGCTAACAATGCTACCAATGGTGTTTTGAGAAAGTCCGGAGTTTACCTTAAGGAAAGCAGCGGACAGGCAGGCATGGTAGGTCATGTAGATCTTACATTATAAAATACAAACGAAATAAAATGATACAGGCAGGGTGCTGCTTCCGAATAAGGACGGCGCCCTGCCTCTATTAGACTTAATCTAGTTGTAATACATATTTATTTTTCGTATAATAGTATGTAGATAAGTGTGTGAAATTGCGAGAATTTTTTGACAAAATAAACAATATAAAGGAGAATACCTAGGATGCATACATTTATTACAGGTGAAATCGGAATCAACCACAATGGGGATTTAAAACTTGCGAAACAACTGATTGATATGGCTGTAGAGGCCGGTTGTGATGCTGTTAAATTTCAAAAAAGGACAGTGGAAAAGGTTTATACAAAGGAGTATCTTGACGGACCCAGAGAAAGTCCTTGGGGAAATACACAAAGAGACCAGAAAAACGGACTGGAGTTTAATGAAACTGAATATGACGAAATAGACAGATATTGTAAGGAAAAGGGAATTGAGTGGTTTGCATCCGCGTGGGACAAAGATTCCCAGATCTTTCTCAGAAAATACGATTTAAAATATAACAAGATAGCTTCCGCAATGCTTGTAAGAGACGATATTCTCGAAACTGTTGCCGAAGAGGGAAAGTATACTTTTATTGCCACCGGTATGAGTTCTTACGAAGAAATAGATCACGCTGTAGAAATATTTAAAAAGCATGCATGCCCTTATGAGATAATGCATTGTAACAGTACATACCCTATGCCGGCAAATGAAGCCAATCTTAAACTGATCAAGGTCCTTGCGGATAAATATGGTTGTAAGGTGGGTTATTCCGGCCACGAGACAGGGATCATAGTCTCGGTTGCCGCAGTCGCTGCGGGAGCAAGCAGCATTGAAAGACACATCACTCTTGACAGAACAATGTACGGCTCTGACCAAAAGGCGTCTATAGAGGCTGATGAATTAAAGGAAATGGTAAGAGAGATAAGAATTGTGGAAGAAGCAATGGGAAATGGAGAAAAGGTCCTTTCCGAAGGCGAACTTGCAACAAGAAAGAAACTTAGAGGATGTTAAAATGATAGAATTGATAGTGTTTGATATAGACGGAGTATTAACGGACGGACGAGTGACCGTAGATTATAACGGAAATGAACATAAAAGTCTGAACATGAAAGATGTGGACGGTATTTTTGAATTAAGTCGACGCGGCTTCAGACTTGCGGCAATAACCGGCGAAGACACTCCGATAGTCGATTATTTTGAAAAAAGATTCCCATGGGAATTCTTTTTCAGAGGCGAAAAGACCAAGAAAGAAACCATGCAGCAGATTGAAAAAGATACGGGAATAAAAAGAGAAAGCATTTGCTATGTCGGTGACGGTAAGTATGATATTGAGCCTCTTTCCTATGCCGGTCTGGGACTTTGTCCGGCAGATGCAGTTGATAAAGCAAAAGAAGCGGCAGATATGGTCCTTAGAAATTCCGGCGGCAACGGCTGTGTGTGGGAAATGATCGAAATTCTGGAACACTACAATAACGAAGAAAGCCCTCACAAATATATGTATGACCGTATGTTGGATCACACTGTCATTTTTAAAAGAATGGTGGCGGATCCTGTAATATCGGATACAGTGGTGGAAGTTGCTGATAAAGTTGCGAAACTTCTTTGTAACCATGGAAATCTTTTTCTTTGCGGAAACGGAGGAAGCGCGGCGGATGCCCAGCATATAGCAACCGAATTTGTGGGACGGTTTTATAAAGAACGCCCGGCACTTAATGCGGAAGCGCTGACCACAAATACTTCGACTATTACGGCAATCGGCAACGATTACAGCTTCGAGCGGGTGTTTGTCCGTCAGCTTGAGGCTAAGGCTCACAAAGGAGATTTTCTTATTGCCATCAGCACCAGCGGGCGGTCGTCAAATATAATAGAAGCTCTTAAATATGCAGGTGAAAATGAGATAAATACCTTACTCCTTATGGGAGACTTCAATCTGAGAGAAGATATGCCAAATGTTGACTATATCATTAAAGTTCCATCTAAAGTTACCCCGCGAATTCAGGAAGCTCATATTTTTATAGGCCATTGCGTGGCGGAATATGTGGAACACAAATTATACGGGGAGGAACAATAAGGAGTTAATATGAAAGTAAGCGATTATGTATTCACTTTTTTGAAGAGCAAAGGAGTCTCGGAGGTTTTTATGCTGCCGGGGGGTGGAGCTATGCATCTTGTAGACTCTCTTGGAGGATCGGGTATAGACTACATCTGCTTTGAACATGAGCAGGGGGCTGCAATAGCTGCGGAAGCTTACGGACAGCACACCAATACCCCGGGGGTTTTGCTTACAACATCAGGGCCGGGTGCGACTAATGCAATAACCGGAGTTACCGCCGGATGGATAGACTCAACCCCAATGTTTATTATATCCGGTCAGGCAAAAAGGTCGGACCTGATAGGAGAAACCGGTGTAAGACAGATAGGGTCTCAGGAAGTGCAGATAGTGCCTATGGTGACTCCTATCACCAAATATGCTGTTCAAATAATGGACCCTTTAGAAATAAGATATCATTTGGAAAAGGCGTGGTATCTTGCAACAAACGGACGTCCGGGTCCTGTCTGGCTTTCTATACCTTTGGATGTGCAATGTGCGGAAATAGATACCGTAAAAACCGAAGAAATGGTCTATATACCTGAAGAGCCGGCCGGCGCAAGCGAAGAAGAAATTGAAAAAGCCGCAAAGGCAGCCTTTAACCTGCTAACCTCTTCAAAACGACCTCTTATTCTTTTGGGGAACGGCATAAAGTTATCCGGAGCCACTGAAAAGGCGTATGAACTTATAGAAAAAATGGACCTTCCTGCCCAGACAACATGGAAAACAATAGATATGCTGGCTGAGGATGACCCTCATTATGTGGGGCACCCCGGCGGAATGGGAGACAGGGGGGCAAATCTTATCCTTCAACAGTGCGATCTTTTGCTGTCTGTAGGTTCCAGGCTGGATACAAGCCTGACTGCTTTTAATGATGCCAATTTTGCGAAAAATGCCAAAAAGATTATAGTAGACATAGATAAAAACGAACTTTTAAGAATGAAGATGGATAAAGAGATCCAGATTTCCTGCGACGCAGGCCTGTTTTTGGAAATGCTGCTTAAAGAGATCGGAGAAAGGAAATTTAATAACTCCGAGTGGGTAAAGGAATGCAAAAATCTCAGAGAAAAATACCCTGTTGTAACAGAGGAGTACAGAGAAAAAACAGAATATGTAAGTGCATTTTACTTTACCGAAAAACTCTGCGAATTGCTTCAAAATGATGATGTTATAGTGCCTGAAAGCTCCGGAGGAGCGGGCGAGATAACATATCAGGCTTTCAAGATCAAAAAAGGCCAGAAAATGAAGAATGCGGCAGGACTCGGTTCAATGGGCTTTGGACTCCCATATGCCATAGGTTCTTGTGTCGCAAATGATAAGAGAAGAACCATACTTATTAACGGAGACGGTGCTTTTCAGCTTAACATTCAGGAGCTTGAAACTCTGCACAGGTTAAAACTTCCTGTAAAGATGTTTATTTGGAATAACGGAGGATATGTAAGTATCCGTAATATGCAGGGCGGAAACTTTGGACGTTTCGTTGCCTGCGATCCGGAAAGCGGATATTCGACCCCTGATATAAGTAAGGTTGCAAATGCTTATGGTTTTAAAACATGTAAGATAATGAATAATGCAGAAGTGGATACTCTTTTGCCAAAACTTCTTCAGGATGACACACCTGTTTTATGCGAAGTTATAGTGGACCCTAAAGAAGGCGCAAAGCCAAGATGCAGGGCAAGAAGAAACGAACAGGGAATGATAGTGTCGGATCCTCTTGAAGATATGTGGCCTTATATCTCGGATGAGATGACTCCACCTCTAAGCAAAGCGTAGGCGGGGGTAAGAAACCCGTCTCAGGCGGGGCTCAATCTCCGGCTGAGATATACGCTCCGCGAGGATGCGAATTTAAGGAGATAGAATGTTTAAGGAACGCCTTGAAAAAAGTTTTGAGGAATTGAAAAGCATCTTTAATAAAGTCGGGGAAATTGTTCTTTATGGTAATTCCGTAATCGCTCCCGTAATAAAGGTTGCTGTAGAAGAACTTGGGATAGAACTGCCGGTCAGACTCTATGACAGATTGAAGCCGATTGATGATGTACCTGAGAATGACCTGAAAAAGTTGTTTATTCTTTGCAGTGCAAAAAAAACTGTAAGAGATGATATGGCTTGTGATATTTTTAAAAATTTTCCGGATCCGGAAACAAGTGATTTTTACGCAATATATTTTGTTTGGCTGACTAAAACCTGCAAGAGACCATGCGATCCGGAAAAGCTGGCAGAGGCCTGCCTTTTGGCAATGGAGGAAAAAACAGTACCCAATATTGACTCAATTAATACGGTATACTGTAATCTGAGATGCCGGGATTGCAGTAACTCGGTTCCGCAAAGGAAAAACAAGTTTCATGTGAATGTAAAAAAACACATTGATTCTCTTACACGGATAACGGATATTATGCCGATAACCGAGGTGAATTTCCAGGGAGGAGAGTTCTTTGTTGCTCCAAACTATATGGACTTTCTCAGAGAACATGTAAAGAACAGCAGAATAGTATTCTTTTCAGTTTCTACAAACGGAACCATTTTACCGCCGGACTCATTTTTTTTATTCCTGAAAGAAAACGGTATTATGATACGGATCTCGGATTACGGTCCTTTATCCGTCGCCAGGGAAAAAATAATCGCTAAGGCAAAATTGTACAGTGTCCCTTGCATCTTATACCCAAGGGCAAGCCTCTGGCACAGGTTGGGACCGATAAAAAAACATGGCAGGAGTGAAATTGAGTTAAAAAAAATATGTGGGGAATGTTTTTTTGGTACCAGGGACCTTATGCTAATTGAAGACAAAATCTTTTGTTGCATGCGTGGATTGGCGATGGAAGCGGAAGGTATCGACACCCCGGCTCTACAATCCAATGTTTTGATGTTGGATAAAAACATAAGCTATGACGAACTGCAAAAGATAGTCAAGGGCAGTCAGTTATGGAAATTATGTGATTATTGTGATCACCCTATGGAGGTTGTTGAACCTGCAGTACAGATTAACGGAGAGTAAAAAAATGTATGACGAAAAAATAAGCACAACACTGGAAATAATTCAGACCACGAGAGAAGCTGCCCCGGAGCTTTATAACCAATTGTTGAACGGTAATAAAAAACTGTTTATGCAAATGTCCTTAGAGCTGAAAAATTTATTTAAAATATTAATACAGGAAGGAAGGCTGCAGAATTCAAAAGAGCTTCCGATCAAACTTGAAAAAGCTGCCGCCAGTTGCAGTGAGTCTCTGGAGAGGATAATCCGATATTCTGTTTACAACATTCCTTTGGCTCTTAAAAAAATTGAATTTGAACTCATACCTTTTCTGTGTGATATGTATGTGGATTATCATTTTTGCAAATGCATATATCCGTATAAGGAAAAGTGGGATGAATACTATAAAAATGAATTCCCGTTGCTTATTGAAAACCCTTATATCAAGAACTCGGAAGAAACCGGGAGGTACAAATACGACCTTTCCATTGCCGTGCTTGCTTACAACAAGGTGGAATATACAATGAAGTGTATCAGCTGCCTCTTGCATAATCTGCCGACAGACATAAGTTGCGAGCTTATATTGGTAAACCATGGAAGCAGTGATGAAACCAAAAAATATTTCGAAAACATCATGCCGACAAAGCAGATAGACATTAAAGAAAACGGTTCAATGATAGACAATTACGGAAAGAGTACTGAAGGAAAGCATACTCTTTTTGTATCTAATGATGTTCTTGTTATGCCAAATGCCATTAAAAATATGATGAGAGCTCTTGAGGAAGATGAGTCTATAGGTCTTGTTGTTCCGGCAACGACCAGTGTGTCGAATTTACAGGTGTTAAAAGAGCTGCCGGGTACAATTCAGGACCTTTCATATTTGGAAATATGGGCTGAGAGCAACAACAAGTACGATCCATACAGACATGAGATAAGAACAAGGCTGGTAAACCCTATTCAGATGGCAAGATCCAAGTATCTTATGGAACTTACTCCACCCGGACACAGATTTACCCTTAACTCAAACTCCTTTGCTTTTCCGGATGATGTTCAATCTTTGTTATTCAGAAGGCGTGGCTTAAAGTGTGTACTTTTAAAAGATTCTTTCTGCTATCACTATGGAAGCGTTACCATAGAAGATGAGAGTAAAGAAAAAAGTCGAGGAGAAAAAGAAATATTATTACTATATCAAAAGGCAAGAAAAGAGTTTTTTGATGTTTATGGGATAGATCCCTGGGGAACAGGTTGCTGTTATAACAGATTGTTCGAATTATCGGACTATCCTTTTTCCGGTGAAATCAGTATTTTGGGGATCAATTGTGGCCTTGGGGCCAATCCTTTGAAGATAAAAGAGCAATATAAGGAAAAAAGACATAATACGAATTGCAGGCTTACATTTTGCGTAAAAGATGATATATTCATAGAAGACACGAAAGCTTTTTGTGAAGATGCTCATGCGGCTGCCACTATGGAAGAGGTTGCCCGTGTACTGAATGATAAAAAGTTTAATTATATTGTGTATGAAGATTCTTTCGGTAATAATAAATCGGCAGATGAAGTCTCCATATTAAAGGGACTGCTCGTAAATGGCGGAGAACTCTACGTTAGAGGTCCGGTTGCAGGAAATCCGGAGATTTCCGGACTAAAGAGGACTGTCTTGGAAACACCGTCAGACGGTTTGTCGAAAGACGGAAAAATTATATGGATATTATATAAAAGAGAAGGTTAAACCGGATCGGATATAAGATTTTTGCGGAGGTAAGAAAGTGCCCGGCAAACATGGGAAAAGGTCGAGAGAGAACTATAAGACAGAAAAAAAGAATAAAAAAGCTACAAAAAGGCTCAGAAGAAAAGAGTTTTATACAGCACTTAAACAGGAAGTCAGACAGAACAAAGTTACATATATTGTCTTTGTTGTGCTTACGGTTTTGGTGCTGCTTACTTTGGTAAGACAGTTTCTTCTCGGGAATTTTGAAAGTGTTATGCTTTGCTTCCTTGCAATCATGCTCTTTTGGTTGCCGATGGTTGTTCAGGTAACATTTAGGATAGAAATCCCGCCGCAGCTTGAAGTAATAATAATGTTTTTCATTTTTGCAGCGGAAATTCTGGGGGAAATAGAAAGTTACTATACTAAATTTCCATTTTGGGATACAATGTTACATACAGTGAACGGCTTTTTGTGTGCCGCAGTCGGACTCTCTCTTGTAATCATACTTAATAAGTCCGACAGGATAATGTTTGATCTTTCTCCTTTTTTCGTGGTGCTGGTGGGCTTTTGTTTTTCTATGACAATAGGCGTTTTATGGGAGTTTTTCGAATTCGGGATGGATACCTTTTTCCGGTTCGATATGCAAAAAGATACGATTGTTGCATCAATCAGTTCCTGTAAGATGGATCCTGACGGAAATCAGGCGGCTTACGTTATTAAAAACATTAAAGAAACCGTTATCACAACGGAAGACGGAAGGCAATATACCATCGCCGGTTATCTGGATACCGGGCTTATAGACACAATGAAAGACCTTTTGGTAAACTTTCTCGGAGCTATCATTTTTTCTGTAATAGGTTTTTTGGCGCTTAACGGCAGGGAAAAAGAAAAGAAACTTGCTATGAGCCTGGGCTTTTCCAAGAAGACAGAGGAAAATGATTTTCTTATGCTGGCGGAGAAGGAGGATGACAAATTGTTGGAAGAAGAGCTCAAGGAAGAGCTCAAGGAAGAAAATGATAAACAAGAGCTTTAAGATACAGAAAATATGTTGTAGAATATAAAGCACACAAGATAAGTGACATAAAACATAATGCAGACGACATAAAAACAAAAGACATAATACAAATGACATAATACAAAAGCCACAAAACAAAAGACATAATATAAATGACACAAAGCAAAAGATACAAAATAAAAGACATAAGACATGCTTAAAGAACATAAGGCTTAAAACATAATACTAAAACACAAGAGAAAAAAATAATATACGATGTAAGAAGAAACATGCGCGGGGATAAAAATACTGCCGGGGTAAGACTTGAATAAAAACCCGAGATGGAGTGTGCATGAGTAAAGAAAAAATGGAATCCATGAAGATTCTGAAATTGGCGGCCGTTGTACTTGTCGGTATACTATTACTGGGATTTATTTACGACCTGGTTTTGAGAAAAGATGTTGTTGAAGACTGTCAACAAAAATTTAGAGAAAATGTAAAAGAAGCTTCTGTAAGTGTTTCGGAGAAGATTACGCAGAGAAAAGTGCTTCTGGAAAGCGCCGCACAGATGCTTACAATCGATGACGGAGAATTCTCGGAGTCTGACATAGCAATTCTTACGGTGGCTCAAAACGGACTTAGAGCCTACCTTACAGGGGTTGCTTTTTCTGACGGAAAAGTGATCCTTTCTAACAAAGACCAATACGAATCCAATATTGTTAAAGAATGGACAAGAATTAAAAAGGACGAGGTCTTCATTCACAGGCTGTCTGTAGGTGACGGTTTTGGAACGGACGGCGTTGTTTTTGGCGTACCTAAATATGACAAAAGCGGAAAAGTTACCGGCCTTGTTTTTGCAATTTTGGATGACGATGAAGGAAGAAATATTCTCTCCATGAGAATATATAACAATACCGGCTTTTGCTACCTTGTAGACAAAGAAGGAAAGCTGCTTTTTCTTCCGGAAAAAAGATCAAGCAGCGATTATGACCTTAATGTAATTAACGCCATGACTGTGGAATGGAACGCAGAATCCTACAGAGAAGCACATGAAGATGAGAACTCTTTAAGAGTTGTTAAGGCTCCCGGCGGGCTTAGGTACGTTACCTGCGCAGTTAACACTTCCATAAATAACGATGCGGTTCTTATTTGCATGGCACCTTATGCACTTGTTTACGAGAAGAAGAATATAGTAGACATAGCACTTACTGCTTTAAGCGGTGCGGCAATTGTAATGATGGTTGTTGTTACCCTTTCCGTTATGAACGAAAAGAAACACATTGAACAGGGAATAAAGAGAGCAACGGAGAAGGACCCTCTTACAGGGCTTCCTTCCAAGTCCAAACATATTGAAAAGGCAGAAAAATTGCTTGGGCAGACCAAAACCAGATACGCATATGCTGTGTTTGATATAAATAACTTTAAATATATAAACGAAAATAACGGATATGAATACGGAAATATTGTTTTAAGATACGTATCCCGCGTTTTAAGGAACAGTCTGGACAGAGATGAACTTGTAAGCCGTACTTCCGGAGATCATTTTGGAACGCTTATAAAGTTTAAGAATGCCAAGGCGCTTGAAAACAGGCTTTCAGCTATACTGGAAAAAGCTTCTCATGTTCCTTCAACGGATAAATTGGTTATCAGGCCGCTTGTCTTTTCCTGCGGAGCCTATGTACTGGCCCCCGGAGAAAAAAACATGCACATGATCCGTTCACGTGCAAATATAGCAAAGAGAAGCATTAAGAAAACGGTATACAGCCAGATTGCCTTTTACAGCGAGGTGGATTTAAGAAATGAAATAGAGATGAAGGCACTTGAAAACGACCTTCAGCCGGCTATGGAAAACAAAGAGTTTCTTATTTATCTTCAGCCTAAGTACTCCATTTCCACAGAGAAGATAATCGGAGCCGAAGCTCTGGTAAGATGGCAGCATCCCGAAAGAGGGCTCATAATGCCGGGCTACTTTATTCCTATGTGTGAGGAGAACGGGTTTGTTAAGAAAATCGACTTCTTTATGCTCGAAGAAGTTTGTAAAATAGTTAAAAGATGGCAGGATGAGGGAAAAGAACCGGTTAAGATTTCGGTTAATTTTTCACGCGTTCATTTAAATGATGAAGGATTTGTGGATCACCTTATCAATGTTGTTAAAGAAAACGGCGTGGAGCCGAAAAACATTGAAATAGAGCTTACCGAAACCGGAGAATATAACCAGATAGATAAACTCCTTGATGTTATGAAGACTGTAAAAGGAGCAGGATTCGGCCTTTCTATGGACGATTTTGGAAGCGGATATTCATCATTACAGCTTCTTGCGGCTATGCCTGTAGATGTTTTAAAACTGGATAAAGGTTTTATGGACAGGTGCAATGAAAATGAAGGCGAGAAGGAAAAGAGCATAGTTTCTCATGTTATTGCAATGGCAAAGGATCTGGACATAGAAGTCCTTGCGGAGGGCGTAGAAACCGCAGAACAAAAAAACTTCCTGAGAAATGTTCATTGCGATACAATTCAGGGCTACTATTATGCAAAGCCTATGCCTGTTGCAGAATTTGAAAAATATATTACAGAGTAGCTTTTAAAGGGAATAGATGAAAATAAATAAGATGAGCTGTGACGGTTATAACATTTACCAAAAACCAGGCAGCCATGAGTATCAAAGGAAATCTGTTGAGAGCCTCCGGAGTGACAGGGGTTCTGAGGTAACGGATATGCCAGGCAAGTAACATAAGAATGGAAGTAAGGGAGGTTAATTTAAAACCTCCCGCTTTTTTATAGGTAAAATTATACTTTTTTTTCATATAAGGTAAAACATTTTTGCTGTCAGAATCCTTTTTTGCGGCTTTGCCAAACTTTACGGCGACAGCCTCAAAAGGAAGGGGAATAAAAAGAAGGAGCACAAGGATATAAAAAGGTACGGCACATCTTATTTTTACAATAACAAAGAAAATATAAGAGACAAAGAGGGCAAGCGAAAGAAAACGCCAGGCAAAAAGGTTGCCTCTGTATAGGGCTATCCCAAGCGTTGTGGAATTTACATCATTCCTTGTCAGTTGTTTTTTCTTTGCTCTCGTATCCGGCACTTTTTTGCTCCTTTAAACCTTTTAAAAATATCATAGATTCAGGGGTGAATTTTGTCAAACAAAATGCCGAAATATAATAATAGAAAAGTAGTACCATATTCTTATTATCGAATGTATTTTTCCTTTGAAATATAGTTGGAATGTGTATATAATATTCATAGTCGTATTTTGACTTTGAAAGGAGATTTATCTAATG
>JAILFQ010000344.1 GCA_024697505.1 Lachnospiraceae bacterium | reverse complement strand
AAGGGTTGTGGACATAGCAATTACCAGACATGATATTGCAAATGTTTACTTTGATCTCTACCGCCACAGAAAGTGTGACCTTCCGGACTTTAACCTTGTACAGGGCTTGGACTTTGCAAAGCTTTATCCGGGACTTAACCTTAAAGATTTAAGCCCTATAGTTTCTTCCCTCAGAATGAAAAAAGACGAGGAAGAAGTTAAGCTTACAAAGAAAGCGATTGAGATCACAAAGGATTCCCTTCTTCACGTTCTAAGAAAGCTTCATCCGGGAATGAAGGAGTACCAGGTACAGGCTGAATTTGAGTACATGATCCACATGCTTGGAGCAGAGCATACTGCATTTAATACGATTGCAGGCTCCGGGATAAACGGAACAATGATGCACTATGAAACCAACCGTTGTACAGCGGAAGACGGCAGCCTTATCCTTTTGGACCTTGGTGCCAGATATGAAGGCTACAATGCGGATATTACAAGAACATATCCTGTAAACGGCAAATACACCGAAAGACAGAAGCAGTTCTACGATATTGTTCTTCATGCAAACCGAGAAATTGCAAAGTATGCAAAACCGGGCCTTACTTTAAAAGACCTTAATGATAAAACAAAAGAGCTTCTTGCCGAGGGAATGATAAAACTCGGAAAGATAAAGGATGCAAGCGAGATTGGAAAATACTACATGCACAGCGTTTCCCACCAGCTTGGAATAGACGTGCATGATGTTAACGGACCGGGAAAGGACAAACTGGAACCGGGAATGATCATTTCCGACGAGCCGGGTCTTTACATAGACGAAGAGGCTATAGGAATAAGAATAGAGGATGACCTTCTTATTACCGAGGATGGTTGTGTGTGCCTTTCCGAAGACATTATTAGAACAACTGAGGAAATAGAAGAGTACATGAGGAATAACAAAGAATGAACCGATTTTTTACCGGCGAAACACCGGAAGACGGAAAGATCCGTATAACCGGCAGCGATGTAAACCATATAAAAAATGTGCTCAGAATGCAGCCGGGAGATCGCATCCTGGTTAATAACGGGCACGAGACGGAGTATTCCGGAAGGATTCTTGAGATCAACAAAGAAGATGTTTTGGTGGAGATTACGGATGAAAGACCTACGGACACCGAACTTCCGGTAAAGATCTATCTGTACCAGGGACTTCCAAAAAAGGACAAGATGGAACTTATCGTTCAAAAATCCGTTGAACTTGGAGCCTATGCAATTGTTCCGGTAGAGATGAAACGCTGTGTTGTTAAACTTGAGGACGCCAAAAAGGAAGAAAAGAAGCTTGAAAGATGGCAGACTATTGCTAAGTCGGCTTCCGAACAGTCCACAAGAGGAATGATCCCTGAGGTTTGTCATGCAAAGAAATACAAAGAGGCAATGGAAGAGGCCTTAAAAGCCGGTGATGTTATTATTCCTTACGAAAATGCGGAAGGCATTACGGCACTTAAAAACGTACTTGCCTCATTAAAAGAAAAAGTGAAAGACAATAAAAGCGACGAAAAGCCTGTTCTTTCGGTCTTTATAGGCCCGGAAGGCGGTTTTGACGAGGCGGAAATCGAATATGCCCTTGAAAGAGGAGCAAAAACGGTTTCTTTGGGCAAGAGGATCTTAAGAACGGAAACAGCCGGGCTTACAACCCTGTCCATAATTATGTATGAGCTGGAAAGCTGAAACTTTTCAACGCTTTAAAGGTTTTATTTAACAGAGGAAAAATTAATGGAAGCATATCTTGACAACGCAGCTACAACGCGTGCAAGCGAAGCAGTTACAAAACTTGTGGAAGAGGTTTTACTGGAGGACTTCGGAAACCCTTCCTCAAGACATACAAAAGGAATTAAAGCAAGAGAATATGTGGAAAAGTCCAAAAGACAGATTGCGGACATTTTAAAATGCGACATGTCGGAAATAGTTTTTACTTCCGGCGGCACAGAGTCCAACAATATGGCTATAATAGGCGCCGCTCTTGCCAACAAAAGAAGCGGGAACCACATAATAACAACAAGAATAGAACATGCATCGGTTTATCAGCCTTTTCTCTTTTTAAGAGATTTCGGTTTTGAGGTATCATTTGCACCGGTGGATGAATATGGCAGAGTCGACGAAAAGGCACTTTTGGAACTTGTTACGGACAAAACGATTCTTGTTTCCGTAATGATGGTTAATAATGAGATCGGCGCTCTTGAGCCGGTGGAAAGACTTGCAAAAGCAGTTAAAGAAAAGAAGAAAGATATCCTTTTCCATGTGGATGCCATACAGTCTTTCGGAAAATTTGAAGTGGTGCCAAAAAAGCTGGGAGCAGATCTTTTAAGTGTCAGTGGCCATAAGATACATGGCCCTAAGGGAAGCGGCTTTTTATATGTTAAAAAAGGCACCAAGATAAAACCTATTATTTACGGCGGCGGCCAGGAAAAAGGAATGAGGTCCGGAACCGAAAATGTGCCTGCGATAGCAGGAATAGGACAGGCATCATTTGATATGTATGCAAATCTTGAAACTAACAGAGAGCATATGTATAAACTGAAAGAAAGCTTTATTTCAAAGCTTAAGGAGATAGACGGAGTTACGGTTAACGGTATACCGCCGGAGGGGGTAAGAGCTACTGCTCCACACGTTGGAAGTGGAAGCTGTGCGGGAATACGTTCGGTAGGTTTGCTTAATTC
>JAILFQ010000279.1 GCA_024697505.1 Lachnospiraceae bacterium | reverse complement strand
TCCTCTGGGCGAAAGATCATCAACCTCTTCGGTAAGGCCGGTAATGTTTAAAACATCTTTGTCATAAATCAAATTTAAACAAGAAGTACAGATCTGCCTTACCGGGAATGAATTTCCCTCTTCGTTTCTGATAGAAAGCCCATCTGTTACTCTTCCCTTTTCGCATTTCAAATAATTATCTCTTAAGCATTGGGTAGATACCATAACGGTAGGTCTTCCATATATAATTGTATCAAAATCCGTATTTAAAGCCTCTTTGATTTCAGAACAAGTTTCTTCTACCGGTGTAGTAATTCTTTCAACTCCCCTGTCTTTTAGAAAAGCCTCCGCAAAAGAGTTCATGCAATAGAGATTAGAATCCGTACGGATCTTAAACTTTCCTTTTAAAGAAGTTGTATATACCAATTCTTCCAAATTGTGTATAAGAAAACCATCCAGTTTTGAGCCTTCTATTTTTTCGGCAAATGCTTCGTACCTCTTTTTATCCTTTTCCCTAAATATGTGAGGAAGAACCAAATATACTTCTTTTCCGGCCTCCGCAGCTCTTTCAGCCATGGCAAGCTGTTCATTTAAAGAAGAATTCTGAATATCCAGATACATAACATTATATAAGTCTGTATCCACCAGGTTTTCATACTGTTCTACTGTTGTAAGCTGGACAATGATATCCCTTACAGTCTTTCCTTCGGACTCTTTATATTTTGAAAGATCCGGAGAAGCCGGCTTTTTTACGTTGCGAATATTACGTTTATATTCCTTCCCGATCTTTTCTTCCAGTTCTTCAAAAGCTTTTCTTCTTAAATTCTTAAGAGTTCCCACCGGAATAAATGTTTTTCCGTCTGTTTCAATTTCCAGACCTTCGAAGCGAAACTTGCTCTCTCCCGTCTTATTTAACGTCTTTTCCAAAGCCTCCTTGTCTGTCGGCTTATTTTGAGCAGGTTCCAGTTCTTCGTCTGTCCGGACAGAAATTAAAATATCGTCTATGATCTCACTTTTTCTTTCAATCGTTAAAACAGCTTTTGAGCCTGCATAAGCATATAACTTACCGTATACGGGGTACTGTGGTTCTTTTTTTAAATAATCTTCCTCTATTTTGTCCAACAAAGCGGCATTTTTTGTCCTGTAAACAGGAAGTCCTTCTTTAAGCTTAAATGATGGCGCCACATTTGTCGTATATTCACCCTGCTTTTCCTCAAGAAGTCTCTTTCCAACGGTAAATTCGTAAAAATCCGTATCTGAAAGTCTTATCTCAAGTACATCGCCGGGAGTTAAAGATTTATTGTATTTTATCCCGGCATTTATTCCTTTAACTGATTTAACCTCTCCTACTTTGTAACCGTAGTGGTTAGGTCTTTCAGGAGACATCATTTGTTTTCCATGATAATTAAAGAAATAGCCGTTGGTTGTCCCGCCTCTGTTGTAGAGTTCCAAAGTATTTTCGAAAGTGTTTTTTAAAAGCTCCGGATTCTCTTTTAAGAATTCTTCACCTTTTTTTATACCATATTCCAGATAAACGTTTGTTACAAGTTTATATGAAGCTGCAACTCCTGCTGTATATTGAGGCTTCTTCATTCTCCCTTCTATTTTAAAGGAATCTATTCCACACTCCATAAGATTCCCGATATGTTTAAGAGTGTTTATATCCTTTGGCGAAAGCAGATACTTACCTTCAAGAAGCTCCTCATTTCCGTCGTACAAACTGTATTTAAGTCTGCAAGGCTGTGCACACCTCCCCCTGTTTCCGCTTCTTTCCCCAACAAGACTTGAAAGAAGGCACTGACCTGAGTAGCAATAGCATAAAGCACCATGAATGAATGTTTCTATTTCCATACCGGAGGATTTTTTTAATGATGCGACCTCTTCAAGACTTAATTCTCTTGCAGGAACTATTCTTGTAACATTCATATCTTTAAAAAGACTCACAACTTCCCCGCCTACTACAGACATTTGAGTACTCAAATGAATAGGCATCAAAGGAAAAGCCTTTGAAATATAGTCTGCAACTCCCAAATCCTGTACAATTACAGCATCCAGGCCATTTTCGTAAAAAGGAAGGATGTAATCGTACAGACCTTCCTCTATTTCTCTCTGTTTTAAAAGCGTATTTACCGTAAGATAAATACGCTTATCATTTTCATGAACCATATCCATAAGTGCAAGTAATTCTTCTGTTTCCGGATTATCTGCATACGCCCTGGCCCCAAATCTGGAACCACCGATATAAATTGCA
>JAILFQ010000246.1 GCA_024697505.1 Lachnospiraceae bacterium | reverse complement strand
GCTGCTCATATCGGAAACCATTTCTACTGCGCCATGAGTTTCATCCTTAAGCTTTAACATAATCTCGCGTATCTTTACCGCAGCGGTATCAGACTGTTCCGCAAGGGCGGAAATCTCTGCCGCAACAACCGCAAAGCCTCTTCCCGCATCTCCTGCTCTTGCAGCTTCAATGGAAGCGTTAAGGGAAAGAAGATTTGTCTGGGATGCAATATCATTTATTTCATTTGCAGCCATAGTAACCGTTTCTACGGCGTCTGCAACGTGCTTCATCTTTTCGGAAATATCCGTTAACTTTTCTATGCTCTTCTTAGTATCTGAGATAAGTGTTTCAAAGTCTGCAACCACCTGCTCGGAACTTGCTTTCATCTCTTCCGTAAAGGAATCCGTCTTGGTAACATTTTCATTAATGCTGTCTACGGCACGAAGGATTTCCGAAACATTTCCTGCGGAAGTTTCTACTTCCTGAGCCTGATTTGTTGCTCCTTCCGCAATATCCTCAACGGCATTGCTAAGGTCTCTCATGGAACTTGCAGCATCGCCGGCTGCTCTTTCAAGTCCGTCTGCATTCTTTACAAGAACCTTAATATTATCTTTAACTCCTCTTATGGCACTGCCGACTTCTTCTTTAAGAGAATTTACGCCTCTCGCCATAATACCAAGTTCGTCCGGTCTGTTTGTGCCATCCTTGCAATCCTCCACGGAGAAGTCTCCTTCTGCAAGGATTCCGCAAACATCGGAAGATGCTTTAACAGCTTTTGCAACTTTGGTTGCTTCAAACATGGCAAGAAGTATAACAACAAGAAGTAATACGGACGCAAGAACAATTGAATTAAGCATTGCAATATTTATTTCTTTTTTAAGGTCCGCATTTGGAATTCCGGTAAATACCATACCGCAAACTCTTCCGCTTGTTTTTGAATAAAGTGGCACATACGCAACTACACAGTCTCTTCCGGCAACTAAAGTTTTCTCGGAAACATATTCATTTCCCGCGAGAACACTGTTTGTAACCGCTTCAACCGCTTTGGTTCCTACGGCACGCTTGCCTTCGTTAATAACAGAGGTGGCTTTTCTTGTGTCTCCGTAAAATACGGTTGCATACACGCCGGAGTCTTTTGTAAATTTGTCAAAAACATCATTGAGATAGGTAAGATCCACATCCCCGGCGTACATAACGCCGTTTGCGTCTACCGAATAATCCCCGTCTGATACGGTGTTTAACATAGCCCTTATCGAATAGGCCGTACTCTTAAGCTCGTCAATAGTCTTTTCACTTGTTGACCTCGAGAGTTTAGACGTTTGAATAATTGTAAGCGCAAGTGCAACAAATACCACAGGAACTGTTGCAAGCAAGGCGATTCGAGCTTTAATGCTCTTTTTGATACTTTCCATAGATAACCTTTCCTTTCCTTATTTGAGCATACTGTCCCCATGCTCAATCCTTTTCATTTGTTTCAACCCCTAACGCCTATTTTCCCTTATGTTAAAAATCTATATCATTTGTTCTTGTAAAGTCAATAGGCTATAAGTAATGAGAAATAGCTGAAAAAAAACAAAAAAAGCGGAAAAGAGCTGATTTTAGCTCTTATTCCGCATAAATTTTGCAATCAATCATTAATCATTTGCTACTGGCATTTTTTAACATTTCCAACAATTTAGTAAACAAGTTCACCAACCATTCTATTTTATTTTCTCGAAAGCCAGTCTTGGATTATGGTCTTCATATACATAAATGGTGCCACAATGTTTAAAGCCAAGTTTTGCAAGCATCCCCTGCATAACCTTGTTGTCTGCATGCGTATCTATTCTAAGATGTCCGCAACGGTCAAAAGCCCAGTTTACGCAAAAGCTTCCGATTCCCTTTTCGGAATGATCGGTCGCAATTCTGTGTACCACACCATAGGTATCTTTTCCAAACCATTCACCGTCTTCTATTACATTATAACAAGGGTCAACTCTCTCCCCGTAATTAAAGTAGAAAGTAGCAATAACCCTGTCTTCTTCGTTCACGCAGACATAGCTGTGCCCTTCTAGTATATCTCTTTCTATAAGTTCCTGCGGCGGCCACTTTCTTGGCCCCCACTGGTCCGGATTTCCCGTCGCAGCCATAAAATCCCTTGCCATGGCATATATTTCCATAATTCTAGGAAGGTCGTTACTTACTGTTTTTCTGATCTGCATTTAGCGCCTCCGCCTTTGTAAATTTACTGTATTCTACACCTAGCCGGCCGGAAGCGCAAGAAAATGACACAAATGGGGACGGGGGTGGTGTGTCATTTTTAACACTACACAATCTGCGAAATTGTCAGTTGTGTAGTGCTTTTTGGTGTAAAGCCGCCATTGGCACTACACTTTCGGGGGATT
>JAILFQ010000244.1 GCA_024697505.1 Lachnospiraceae bacterium | reverse complement strand
AAAGAGATGTCCGGAAAGGTTTTAAGGATTGAGGTAAGCTCCAAAACCATTTATGCCGGAAGAATGCTGGAATGCTATTATGCAGACAGGGCAGAGATCTGGGAATACATGGTGCAGACCAGAATCTCCAGTGTTATTCTTTCTGTTGTATGTCTTGTTGTGGGCGTAATAATAATAGCGGTATTCGGAATAATGAGAGTTATAACCGGAAGGGCATATTCCATTGTTTATCTTGGATGGATGGCGGTGTGCTCCGGCTTCTCTATACTGACGGAGTCCAGATTCAGACAGGTTATTTTCCCCAATGCGACTTTGGCGGCAAATCTGGGGTACATTATTTTGTACGGAATAGGAATTGCCATTCTTTTGTATTTTAACGAAATCCAGAACTACAGATACAATATTTTTCATAATACGGTAGGAATTACAATGGGAGTGGCGGCAGGCCTCGGAGTGCTTTCGCAGGCTCTGGGAATAGTCAGCCTGGATTCTGCCGGTCCTTTTTCTTACCTGTTATCTTATATTGCATTTATAGATATTCTTATTACATGTTTTGTGGATCTTAAAAAGAATTACATTACGGCTTACCGGCCTTCTGTGTACGGTTTCTTTGCCTTCTTTGTAATTGCCCTTGTAGAGATTTTTGCGGATACGGTGGGAAGAAACCAGAATACAGGTATATTCTTAAGTATCGGTGTACTGGTATTTGTTATTATTGCCATGTACAACACATCATTGGTGTTTATACACTCCGAGCAGGAAAAAAACAGAGTTAAAGCTTTAAGCGATGCCAAGAGTTCCTTCCTCGCAAACATGTCCCACGAAATAAGAACACCTATAAATGCGGTACTGGGAATAAACGAGATGATAAGCAGAGAGTCCACCGAAGACAAGATTATTGAGTATTCGGATATAATAGACAGGTCCGGCAGACTTCTTCTTGGAATAGTTAACGATATTCTGGACTTTTCCAAACTTGAAGAAGGGAAGATGGATATTATTCCTGCCAAGTACAGGCTTGCGGATGTACTGCACAATATAGACGATACTTTGAGGGTTAAGGCTGTGGCAAAGGACCTTAACTTTAAAATGATAGTGGACCCGAATCTTCCGGAAGAGCTGTTCGGAGATGAGGTAAGAATAAGACAGATCATAATGAATCTTGTAAACAATGCCATAAAATATACGGATTCGGGAACCGTAACCACAATGGTGGACGGATACGCGGAATCTGAAGATACCGTAAGGCTTATCATTGCGGTTTCGGATACGGGCAGAGGTATAAAAGAAGAGGATATGGACAGACTCTTTAAATCATTTACCCGTCTGGAAGACAAGAGCGGTGACAGAATAGAGGGAACGGGGCTTGGCCTTTTGATAGCGAAATCTCTTACGGAGCGTATGGGAGGCAGCATTGATGTAAGAAGTCTTTACGGTTCCGGTTCTACTTTTACGGTCCGCATACCGCAAAAGGTGCTTTCCTCGAAAAAGATAGGTGCTTTTACGGTAGACGGAGACAGAAAGATTGAAAGAAAGGTTTATACGCCTAAATTTACCGCAGGAAATGCAAGGCTCTTGATAGTTGATGACGACTTTACCAACCGTCTTGTGGTAACCTCTTTCTTAAAAGGCACCGGAATAATGCTTGATGAGGCCGGTTCCGGAGAAGAGGCGTTGGAAATACTTAAGAAAAAGAACTTCGATATTGTTGTTACAGACAGTATGATGGCCGGAATGAGCGGAAGCGAACTGCTTAAAAAGGCAAGGGAACTCCCGGGCTGCCAGACCACAAAGTTTATTGTTATTACGGCAAATGCTTTAAAGGGTGTAAGAGAAATGTTCTTGGACGAAGGCTTCGATGACTACATTTCCAAACCGGTAAGTGCGGATATTTTGGAAACCACCGTTCTTAGGTGGATCCCTCCGGAAAAGGTGGAAAGCAGGACAAGAGAAGCGGAAGCGGCGCTTATTGCCTTTAATCAGGAACCGGATGACTGGGGAGATGACGATCTGGTACATGTGGGCAAAACTGTTTTAGAAGGCGAAAAGCACAGATTTGCCAAAGGAAAAGACAATATCAGTACCAGATATATAGACCTTGCCATTCTTATGGAAAATATAAAGGATTCTGAAATAAGAAGACTTACACTTTCCAGCATTACGGAGAATGCGCCGAAGGTAACCGGTGAAGTGCTCTCCCTTAGCGAAAAACTTAAAGAAGAGCCTGATGATGAAACCTTTGGCACATACATGGTTAAGACTCATTCCATGAAGGGAAACGCCAATCTGGTCGGAGCTGTTGCTCTCGGCGAAGAAGCGAAGGCGCTTGAATACGCCGGAAGAGATAAAGACCTTGAAAAGATCCTTAAAGATACTGAGGAATTCATAAAAAAATGGCGCGAAATGTGTACGGAAATTGAAAATATAATAAAGAACAAACCGTAAAAAGTGTATTGGAGCGTGTGAAAAAATGAGAAATCATTTTTTCATGCGCTCTTCTTTCTGCTTTGCTTATTCTTGAAACTTGTTTTACTTAAAAAAAGGGCATATTTCCCCTTACCCCATAGCTTTCATTTTCGAAAAGTTATGCGGCTTCGTG